>NZ_JBFRCU010000006.1:0-141941 GCF_052113205.1 Inquilinus sp. YAF38
CCTCCGAAAGAGGTACTTGGGTCACTTTCATAACATGTTATTAATACTGTGCTTCGACCGAGGAAATGAATGTGTTCGGGCCGTCACCCGGCACACGGTATTGCGGATAAAATATTCTTGCCCGTGTTGACGGATCGGGAAGGAACGCTTGAAGCTGGAAAGGCCGCCGTCATGGCGGCCTTTTCCATGTCAGGCGGCACGGGTCTTTGCTGCGTGCAGCTTGAAGGCGACCTCGGTTCGGTTCCGGGCCTGCAGCTTCTTCATGATGGTCCGGATATGCACCTTCACGGTGCTCTCACACAGGTCCAGCTCATAGGCGATGATCTTGTTCGGCTTGCCCAGGGCGACGGCATCGGCGACTGCGCCCTGCCGTTCCGACAGGCCGAGCAGGCTGTGAACGGTTTGCTCGCGCTCCTGCCGTTCATGGCCCGAGTTCCGGAGGGCACTGGCGGGGACGAAGATGCCTCCGGCCATCGCGAGGCCAAGCGCGCCGATCGCGACGCTCAGGCTGACGCTGGTGGGGATATAGCCGCGGGCTCCCTGCCCCAGGATTTCGGCGACATGGCGGGGATCCTCGCTTTCGCCCATCACAACCACAGGGATGCCGGGATGCGCGGCGACCAGGGCCCGAAGGTCGTCCCCAAGGGGCGGATGATCATGGCCGGCCGCGCCGCACCCCAGCAGGATCACCGACGTGCCGTCCCGATCCGGGCTCAGCTCCCATTCGCCGATGTCGACGAACGCCCGGCCCCGAAAGCGGGCATCGGCTCCCGCCAGCGCCTGCGTCAGGGTTTCCCGGCCCAGGGCACGTCTGTCGATGATCGCGACCGTCGGGCCTGGAACGGGATGGTCCACCGTCCGGTCCCCAGCGGAGCAATCGATTGCCAGTTTTGTCGCCTCGATGGCCGCGGGAAGCGATGCCGCCTCACTTCTAACGAAATGCATAATCGCCTCTTGTTCTATTTGAGGGTAATGCTCCCTTCCTTCTTCATTCGACTGAAGGCTTTTTGCTGCTTCTAATTCTCGCTCGCAGAACCAATGCGGTTACCGCGACCGTTTGGCCCCGCTGGGCTATTCTGAATATAATTGTATGATTTTTTATGCAAAATCAATGAAGGTCTATGTACCCCTTATGGGCGATGGCTGCCGCGAAGGGAGTAGCCGTCAGGGGGCTGTCAAGACTGTCCCTGGCACGAATCGAAGCGGGGCCGCAATTGCAGAAGCCAGGGCGGGCTTGTCTCCAGAGACTGTCCGGCCTCGGATGTAGGACGGCCGTCCCCCGGGCAGGCGGGCGCAGTTCGCAAAGAGAGCGGCCCGGACCCGGAGGACGCAAAGATGGGATACGGACGGGCGTCTCTGACGATCCGAGGGGCGGCCGCTCCAGTGACCGTCCCTGCGATGCGCCGCCGCGGGACTTGGCGATGATAGGCCGCGCTGAATGACGCGATTCGATCTATCCAGCCCCCACCTCCCCCAGCAGCCCCCTCAAATGCGCGATATCGCCCTTCAGGAACGGCAGCACCTCGTCGCCCATGCGCTGGCCCTTGCCGCTTGGGTGGCTGTACTCGGCCGGCAGGCAGTAGGCCCCCGAATAGCCGACCTTGCGCAGGGCCTGCACGAAGCCGCGCCAGGAATAGGCGGCGTGCTGGTGCGTGGTCCAATGCACCTTGTAGGCCGCGTCCTCCTCCGGCGCCGTCAGCCGGCGCTGATAGGCGCTCTTGAAGTTCGCCAGGCGCAGCCTGTCGGACAGGATGTCGACCGCGAGATCCGTCGGCTCGCCCGCCACGCCGCAATGCGCCATGTCCAGCACGGCGCAGACATGCTTCGGGTCGTAGCGCTCGATCAGGTACAGCACGCCAGCGGCGCTGCCGATCTGGGTGCCGGAATGGTTCTGGATGCCGATCGCCACGCCGTGCCGCTCCAGCGCCGGCAGCAGCGCGTCGAACCGGCGGCGGTAATCGTCGACCGTGGCGCGGAAGCCCACGGCCGGGTCGACCGCGACGCAGATCCGGATCATCGGCACCCCGGCCTCGCCGCAGGCGGCGACCGTGGCCTCGTCGATCGACCCGGCGATGCTGCGGATCGAGAGGCCGCGCGCCGCCAGGGTGCGGGCGGCGGCCGGCAGCCCGGTGGCGGCAGTCTCCGGCGTCACCTGGTAGCCGGGGCGCACCGGCAGCTCCACCCCCTGGAGACCGAGCCCGGCCACCGTGTCGGCCAGCTGCGGCAGCGGGCCCGTCCAGGGCTTGGTGAACACGGTCAGGATCGGCTCGGACACTGATTCCTCCAGGGATGCGAAGCCGGCAGTGTCAGGCCGCCGGCAGGTAGCGGGCGATGTCGAGGCTGGCGGCCCGGGCGGTCTCGCCCAGGCTGCGCCAGACCTCGTCGCTCAGCGGCACGCCGCCGGCGATGCGCTCGGCCCGGCGGCGCGCCTCGGGCTCGCCGGGCAGCAGCACCTCGCCGCCGGCTTCCGCCGGGCGGCAGGCCTTGAAATAGTCGATGTAGCGCGTGGTCTCGGCCGCCAGCTCCTCGGCCGAGCCGAACTGGCCGGGCGCCATGTAGATCGACAGCATGCCGTTGCAGAAGCGGCGCGGCCCCGGCCCGGCGCAGCCCGACCCGGTCAGGGCGCCGGCCACCAGCTCGCAGATCAGGGCCAGGCCCGACCCCTTGTGCTCGCCGAAGGCGCGGATGGCGCCGAGCCCGTTCTGGGCGCTGCGGGCGCTGCCTGCGACCGGCGGGCCGTACAGCGTGTCGGGATCCTGGCTCAGCGTGCCGTCCGGCTCGATCAGCGCGCCCTCGGGCAGGGGCTTGCCGCCATTGGCCGCCACCAGCACCTTGCCCTCGGCCACCAGCGAGGTGGCGAAGTCCAGCACCACCGGCGCCCGGCCGGGCACCAGGAAGCCGGCGGCGAAGGGGGCGGTGGAGAAGCGCCGCTCGACCCCGCCGAAGGGCGCCACCAGCTCGCTGCCGGCGACATTGACGAAGTGCAGCGAGCACAGGCCGGCCTGCGCCGCCATCTCCGCCCATTCGCCGATGCGGCCGAGATGGCCGGCATGGCGCAGCCCGACCACCGCGACGCCGCCGGTGAGCGCCTTGGCGATGCCGAGCTGCACCGCCTGCGGCCCGACCGTCTGGCCGAAGCCGTAGCCGCCATCGACCAGGGCGAAGGCGGGGGTGTCGGTGACGATCTCGGCGGTGACGTCGCGCCGCACCTCGTCGGCGGCCAGCATGCCGACGTAGCGCGGCACGCGGATGACGCCGTGGCTGTCATGCCCGGTCAGGTTGGCGGCGACCAGATAGCGGGCGATGCGCTCGCTCTCGGCGGCGCTGCAGCCCTGGGCGGCGAAGATGTCCCCGACCAGCTGGGTCAGGGTGTCGTGACGGATCAGCATCGGTGGTCCCATGGGTTTCATTTCAGGCCCGTCGTCGCGATCCCCTCGATCAGCCGGCGCTGAAAGACGAAGAACAGGACGAACAGGGGGACCAGCGACAGCAGCGACATCGCCAGCATCGGGCCCCAGGCCGAGACGCCGGTCGAGGCCATGAACAGCCGCAGCCCCTGCGGCACGGTATAGGAGGCCATGTCGGTCAGATAGACCAAGGGCGTCAGGAAATCCTCATAGGTCCAGATGAAGGAGAACACGGCGGTGGTGACCAAAGCGGGGGTCAGGAGCGGCAGGATGATCGACCGGTAGATCCGGAACGGCCCGGCGCCGTCGATCGCCGCCGCCTCGTCCAGCTCGCGCGGGATGGCGCGGATGAACTGGACCATCAGGAAGACGAAGAAGGCGTCGGCCGCCAGGAACTTCGGCACCACCAGCGGCAGGATCGTGTTCACCCAGCCCAGGCTGTGGAACAGGATGTATTGCGGGATCAGCGTGGCGTGCAGCGGCAGCATGATGGTGGCCAGCATCAGCGCGAACAGGGTGCGCTTGAACCGGAAGTTCAGCCGCGCGAAGGCGTAGGCGACCAGGCTGCAGGCCATGACGTTGCCGATCACCGCCAGGGCCGAGATCAGGAAGGAGTTGCCGAAGAACACGCTGAAGGGCAGGGCGGCGCCGCGCCAGCCATCGGCATAGTTCTGCAGCCGCAGCTTCGACGGCCACAGCCCGGGGTCGGAGAAGATCTGGTTCGACGGCTTGACCGAGGCGCTGGCCAGCCACAGCAGCGGGTAGATCATCACCACGGCGCCCGCGATCAGCGCCAGGTGGATCAGGATCCGCTTCGGCCGGACATCGGCCATCCAGAACGGCAGGCCTTGCGATCCCGTGCGCATCCGCGCCTCGTCCCCGGCCGGCGCCGCCGTCATCGCTCATCCCCGTAATGCACCCAGAAGCGGGCCGACAGGAACGCGATCGCCGTGGCCGTGGCGATGATGCCGACCAGGATCCAGGCCATGGCCGAGGCGTAGCCCATCTGGAAGTTGGTGAAGCCTTGCTCGTAGAGATACAGGGTGTAGAACAGGGTCGAATCCGCCGGCCCGCCGGTGCCGTTGCTGATGATGAAGGACGGCGTGAAGGCCTGGAACGCGCCGATCATCTGCATCACGAAATTGAAGAAGATGATCGGGGTCAAAAGCGGCAGGGTGATGCGCAGGAACTTCGTCACCGGCCCGGCGCCGTCGACCGCGGCGGCGTCGTACAGATCCTGCGGGATCTGCTTGAGGCCCGCCAGGAAGATGATCATCGGCGACCCGAACTGCCACACCGCCAGGCTGACCAGGGTGTACAGCGCGGTGTCCGGGTTCGAGATCCAGCTCGGCCCGTCGATGCCGAACCACAGCAGCACATGGTTGATCAGCCCGTCATAGCTGAAGATCTGCCGCCACATGATGGCGACGGCGACGCTGCCGCCCAGCAGAGAGGGCAGGTAGTACAGGCCGCGATAGATGCCGAGGAACGCGATGCCGCGGTTCAGCATCACCGCCACGGCCAGGGCGAAGGCCAGCTTCAGCGGCACCGACAGGAACACGTAGCTGAAGGTGACCTTGACCGCCTGGACATAGCGCGGGTCCTCGAACAGCAGCCGCTCGTAGTTGTGCAGCCCGGCCCAGACCGGCGGGTTGAACAGGTCGTAGCTGGTGAAGGACAGGTACAGCGACGCCAGGATCGGCCCCAGCGTCAGGCACAGGGCGCCGACGATCCACGGCGCCAGGAACAGGAAGGCGGCGCCGTTCTGCTCCGCCGAAGTGCCGACGCCGTGCCGCTTCACAGCCGCGCCTTGGCTTCGCCGATGAACTGGTCGGCGGCCTCCTGCGGCTTCATCTTGCCGAACGCCACCGCCTCATTGGCCCGGCGCAGCATGCCGGACATCCCGGTGATGCCGGGATAGCGCGGCGGCGCCGGGTTCTGCTGCAGCAGGTCGATATAGGCGATGATCTTGCGGTCGGAATCGGTGCCTTCATCGGCCAGGGCGGCCCGGCCGGCCTTGGACGCCGGCACCATGCCGCTGCCGCGGTAGTACAGCTCGATCCCCGCCGGCTCGAAATGCATGAACCGGATCACGTCGACGATCCGGTCCTTGTGCGGCGACTTGGTCCACAGGCCGGTGGAGTTGCCGGCATAGGTGTAGTGGTGCTGGGCCAGCGTGCCGCCCTGGAAGCCGTTCGGCAGCATGTGCAGCACCAGGTCGTCCTCGGTCAGCGCCTGCAGCCCGACGAAGCTGTCGGTCAGCGACGCGAACATCGCCGCGCGGCCGGAGATGATGCCGGTCAGGGCCGGGTCGTCGCCATTGGCCAGGGCCTGCACCTCGCCGGGCGGGATGCCGCCGGCGTCGCGCAGCCGGGCCCAATAGGCGAACCATTCGGCCAGGTCCTCGCGGGCGAAGCCGAACTGCCGGTCCGGCGTGAACATCGACTTGCCCATGCCGCGCAGGAACACGTCGCAGGGGATGTAGTTCGACCCCGCATCCTCCAGCCCCCAGAAGCGCTTGCCCTTGGCCTTGGTGATCGCGACCGCGGTCTCGGCCAGCTGCTCCCAGGTCCACATCTGGTCGGGCAGGGGCACGCCCGTCTCCTCGAACACCGCGGTCTTCACGGTGATCGCCGGGGCGATGCAGTCGTTCGGGATGGCGTAGAGCTGGCCGTTCAGGGTGCCGGCCTTGATCGCCCCGTCGACATAGTCGGACAGGTCCAGCGGCTTCGGGATGTAGCCGTTCAGCGGCGCCAGCACGCCGCGCCGGGCGTATTCGCCCAAGAGGTCGACATTGACGCTGAACATGTCGGGGGCGTTGCCGCCCGCGGCCTCGGTCGCCAGCTTGTCGGTGAAGGCGCTGAAGCTGGTGAATTCCGGGACGATCTCGACCCCCGGATGGCTGTCGGTATAGGCCTTCAGCGTCGCCAGCGTCTGCTTCAGCTGCTCCTGCGATTCGACATAGCCGCCGAAGCGGATGCGGGCCGCATCCTGGGCGAAGGCGCGGGGTGTGAGGCCGGCCAGAGCCAGTCCTCCCATCAGCCCGGCTCCGTGCAGCAAGGCGTCGCGTCGGCCAAATCTCCTGGAATCGAGTGTCCTGGACATCTCGGGTCCTCCCCCTATGGGCGGTGGTGCGCTTGCCGCGCCCTTCGCTATGACCGGCTCATTGATGCTCGGTTGGTGCAACGTAACACCAACTTCGCCGGACAAGTCAACACGGAGGATTTTCGCAGTTGGGGCCTACTCCCGCAATCCGCCATTTGACAGTGGCGGCAGGCCGGCGCTATTCGTGATAAAACGTTGTACTGAAGGTCCGGGGGATCGTGGCGAGCATTCTCGACGTGGCGCGGGCGGCAGGGGTCTCGGCCAGCACGGTGTCGAACGTGCTGAACGGCCGGCATGGGCGCATGCAGGCCGAGACCAAGGCGCGGGTGCTGCGGGCGATCGAGGATCTCGGCTACACCCCGAACGCGCTGGCCCAGCAGTTCAAATCCGGCCGCAACCGCACCATCGGGCTGATCGTGCCCTCGGTGGCCAACCCGTTCTGGGGGGCGCTGGCGCACAAGGTCGAACGGGCGGCCACCGCGCTCGGCTACAAGGTGCTGTTCTGCAACGCCGAGCGCGACCCGCAGCTCGAGGCCCGCTATGCCGAGACGCTGCTGTCCTCCGGCGTGCGCGGGGTCATTTTCAGCTCCTCGCCGCTGTCCTTCGACCACATCGCCCATCTGACCAGGCGCGGCTTGGTGGTCGCCGCCTTCGACCGCAAGGGCCATGGCGCGGAGGAGGTGGTGGCCTGCAGCGTCAGCGTCGACAACGAGCTCGGCGCCCGGCTGGCTGGCCAGCATCTGGTCGGCCTCGGCCACCGCCGCATCGGTTTCCTGTCGGGGCCGATCAAGACCAGCAGCCGCGTGGGCCGCCTCGACGGGCTCAAGGCCGCGATGGCCAAGGCCGGGCTGGCGCTCGACCCGGATCTGGTCTGGCAGGGCGCCGGCATCGGCGGCTACGGCGACACCGAGGGGCCGGAGCTCGGCCGCATCGGCATCCGCGAGCTGCTCAGCCGCGACGACCCGCCGACCGCGGTGGTCGCGGTGAACGACATGTACGCGATGGGCGCCTATGCCGGCGCCCGCGACCTCGGCGCCGCGATTCCCGGCGACATCTCGATCGTCGGCTTCGACGACATTGACCTGGCCGCCGTGGTGCATCCGGCGCTGACCACAGTGCGCCAGCCCCTGGCGCAGATGGCGGAGGCCGCGGTCGGGGCGCTGATCCGGGTGCTCGAAGGTACCGATGAGGGGCAGGAGGCGCATGTCAGCGCCATGCCCCAGCTGATCGTGCGGGCCTCGACGGCGCCGCCCAAGCAGGGAGTGTGACGATGGCGGGTGTGCTTTCCGGTCGGACGATCCTGGTCGCCGGCGCCGGCAGCGGCATGGGCCGGGCGACGGCGCTGGCCGCCGCGGGGCACGGGGGCTCGCTGCTCCTGCTCGGCCGCGACCGGGCGCGGCTGGGCGCGGTGGCGGCGGAGATCTGCGGCATCGCCCCGGACCGGCCCGCGGTGATGATCGCCGTGGACGCCGCCGATGCGGCGACGCTCGATGCGGCGCTGGCGCCGCACGTCGAGGCAATCGACATCGCCGTCAACTCGGTCGGCATCAACATCCCGCGCCGGGCCTTCAGCGAGCTGACGCCGGACAGCTGGGCCGGCATGGTCGAGTCCAACCTCACCGCCGCCTTCAACCTGACCCGTGCCGTGGTGCCGGGCATGCGCGGCCGCGGCCAGGGGCTGATCATCCACATCGCCTCGGTCGCGGCGCGCAGGCCCGACCGCTCCGGCGCCGCCTACCAGGCGACCAAGGCGGGCGTGATGGCCCTGTCGCATGGGGTGATGGAGGAGGAGCGCGACAACG
This sequence comes from Inquilinus sp. YAF38, assembly GCF_052113205.1. NCBI lineage: Bacteria > Pseudomonadati > Pseudomonadota > Alphaproteobacteria > Rhodospirillales > Rhodospirillaceae > Inquilinus > Inquilinus sp. YAF38. The sequence goes on from NZ_JBFRCU010000006.1 coordinate 8,315, forward strand.
GCCTGCGCCTGACCGTGATCCTGCCCGGCATGACCGACACGCCGCTGCTCGACAAGCGCCCGGTGCCGGTGCCGGCGGAGGCGCGCCGGAAGGCGCTGCAGCCGGAGGATGTCGCCGCCGCCTGCCTGTTCGTCATGGCGCTGCCGCCGCGCGCCCATGTCGCCGAAATCATGCTGCAGCCAAGCCGGAGCTGACCGGCCCCAGAGCCATCGAACCAATGATCGAAACCATTGACTCGTCATCCCGTGCGCGCTGCGGCGCGAAGTGCCGCTGCGCAGACACGGGATCTCGGCACGATCCCACCGAGATCCCGTGTCTGCAGCGCATCATTGCATGCTGCGCTGCGCACGGGATGACGGGTCGTTCTTCACAATGCTTGGTATGAGAGGGGGCGGATCGTCATGTCGACAGGATCCAGGCCGGTGGTGGCCCTGCTGCTGACGCCGGAGATGCGGGCGCAGATGATTCCGCCCGCGGCGGAGGAGGCGCTGGCCGCCGCCGCCACGGTGCGGGCGCCGGGGCCGGGCGAGCTGACCGCGGAGAACCTGCCCCGGCTGCTGGACGGCGCCGTGGCGGCGCTGACCGGCTGGGGCACGCCGCCGATCGGCGACGAGGTGCTGGCGGCGCGGCCGGACCTGGCGCTGGTCGCCCATTCCGCCGGCAGCGTCCGCCGCCTGGTGCCGCCCGCGGCGATCGAAAGCGGCCGCCTCCAGGTCTCCCATGCCGCGGTCAACATCGCGGAATCGGTGGCCGAGTTCGTGATCGCCCAGACCCTGTCGATCCTGCGCGAGCCGCACCGGCACGATGCCGGGATGAAGGCCGGCGAGGGCTGGCTCGACCTGCGCCAGCGCCATCTCGGCCGGCTCTTGGGCGCGCAGACAGTCGGCATCGTCGGCGCGGGCTATGTCGGCCGGCTGGTGATCGGCCTGTTCCGGGCCTTCGGCTGCCGCGTGCTGGTCTCCGACCCGTATCTGACGGCGGAGAAAGCGGCCGAGCTCGGGGTCGAACGCGCCGGTCTCGACGAGCTGCTGGCCGGCTGCGACATCGTCTCGCTGCATGCCCCGGCGCTGCCGGAGACGCGGCACATGATCGGCGCGGCGCAGCTCGCCCGGCTGCGCGACGGCTGCCTGTTCATCAACACCGCCCGCCCGTCGCTGATCGACGAGGCGGCACTGCTCGCCGCCCTGCGCACCGGCCGCTTCATCGCCGCGCTCGACGTCTTCGACCAGGAGCCCCTGCCGGCCGACAGCCCGTTCCGCAGCCTGTCGAATGTCGTGCTGTCGCCGCACGCCGCCGGCCACAGCGCGGATTCACACAAGCGCCAGGGGGCGACCACGGTCGACGAGATCCGCCGCTTCCTGGCTGGCGAGCCGCTGCGCCACCGGGTGACCCCGGCGATGCTCGCCACGATGGCGTAACCCCGGCGATCCCATGGAAAAGGCCGTCATTGCGACCCCGGCCTTGAGCCGGGGGAAGCAATCCAGGGCCGATGCGAGCGGCCCTGGATTGCTTCGTCGGCTTCGCCTCCTCGCAATGACGGTACAGGGATGGAAGCGCCCCATCCCGGCCTCCGAGCTGCCCACCGAAAGGAATACCCATGAGCTTCCAGGACAAGGTCGTGCTCGTCACCGGCGGCGCCTCGGGCATCGGCGCCGCCGCCACCCGGGCCTTCGCCAAGGCCGGCGCCAGGGTCGCCTTCACCTATGCCACCAGCCGGGACGAGGCGGCGGCGCTGTCGGCGGAACTGGGCACCAAGGTGCTGGCCCTGCCGGCCGACCTGACCCGGCCGGAGGCGGTGACCGAGGTCTTCGCCCGCACCGAGCGCGAGCTCGGGCCGCTCGACGTGCTGTTCGCCAATGCCGGCGGCCTGCTGCAGCGCAGTCGCTGCGTCGACACCTCGCTTGATCTCTGGAACCAGGCGATCGCGGTCAACCTGACCAGCACCTTCCTGTGCTGCCAGGCGGCACTGCGCTCGATGGAGCCGCGCCGCACCGGCGCCATCGTCACCATGGCATCGCTGGCGGCATTCGACGGCGGCGGCCCCGGCGCCTCGCATTACGCCGCCACCAAGGGTGCGGTCGCGACCTTCACCCGCAGCCTGGCCAAAGAGGTCGGGCCGCTCGGCATCCGGGTGAACGGCGTCGCCCCGGGGCTGATCGGCACCCGCTTCCACGACGTCTTCAACACGCCGCAGGGCCGCACCGCAGTGGTCGAGCGCACGCCGCTGCGCCGCGAGGGCACGCCGGAGGATGTGGCCGAGGCGGTGCTCTATCTGGCCTCCGATCGCGCCTCCTTCCTGGCCGGCGAGATCCTGCAGATCAATGGCGGCATCGGTTTCTGAGACCAAAGGCCAAGGCGGGACCTTATCGCTTGACCCGCCGACTCCCGCGGCGTTCAATTCCACACTTGCCGCCGAGACAAAGGATGTCGCCGATGCGCACGGTCCTAGTCGCTGACGATCACCCGATGTTCCGCGAGGCTCTCGTCGGCACGCTGAAGTCGCTCGACGACCAGGTCGATGTGCTCGAGAGCGGCACCTTCGGCGAGGCGGTCGAGCGCATCGCCTCGGTCATGGACATCGACCTGATCTTGCTCGACCTGCGCATGCCGGGGATGAACGGGGTCAAGGGCGTGCGCTCGCTGCGCACCCGGCGGCCGGATGTGCCGGTGGCGGTGATCTCGGCCCTGGCCGACAGCTTCGTGATGCGCGAATGCTTCGACGCCGGCGCCGTCGGCTACATTCCGAAGTCGCTGTCGCGCGACGCCATCGTCTCCGCCATCTCCACCATCCTCGACGGCGGCAGCTATACCCCGTCCGAGGGGCTCGACGTGATCGGGCCGGGCGAGTTGGAAGAGGATGAGCCGCTGGACGAGGCGGTGCGCTGCCGGTTCGAGCTCCTGACCAACCAGCAGCGCAAGGTGCTGGAGCTGATGGCCGAAGGCCTGCTGAACAAGCAGATCGCCTACGCCATCGACGTCCAGATCACCACGGTCAAGGCGCACGTCTCCAGCCTGCTGCAGAAGCTCGGCGTCTCCAGCCGCACCCAGGCGGTGATCCTGTTCCAGAAGTACCGCCGCGCCCTTTGATGCTCGGCCGCTCCCGGGCGTCATGACCTATCCGGGACGAAGGCTTCCCTTCGCCGTTCAGCGTGGCCGGCCCGGCGAGGCGCTGCCGTGCCATGTTGTCCGCCTCTCGAACAACTGCATCATCCTTGGCGGCGCGATTGTGTCCGGAGTGCCCTCGGAGATCCCATTTTCCGGCGAGGGGCCGGCCTGGGAAAACGAGGATCTGTTCATGAAGCTGGCGGCGTTGAATACGCAAGGCCTGCCGTTCCAGTATCAGCCCAAGCAATGGGAGGCTCCGGACGCCCTGATGGCCTGGTGGCAGGAGACGGGCAGGCTCACTGCCAGCTTCAGGGCGATATCCTGGATGGGGTTGGGTCGCTGGCTCATCACGACGGTCGAGCCGCCGGTGATCGGCGTTCTCGGCTGGGCGGGCCCGAAGCCGTTCGATCATTGAGGCTGGCCGGAGAGCGAGGCGCCGGACGTGCTGCGCCGGTGGTTGATAGTGCCGGACAGAGGGCGCTTCCAGAGCGCAGCCGAGATGAAACCTTCGTAAACAATAAGGATTTTATTCCTTAAACCGAGATTCCTGGCAGCCCGTATAAGCGAGGCCGGGACCTCCTCGGGCCATAGGCTTATGTTCTTAGATATCTCGACGCCAGCAACGTCCAGTTACAAATCTCGCTCGCGCAGACTCTTTCGGAAATGATAGGACAAATGTCTGCAACCATTCCGCGCAATCTTCTCCGAATTCAGAGTCCAATTGTTGCGAGGCGTCGATCTTGCTGTCGAAATCCGAAGCCCCTGACCATCCTGTCGTTGATGCGATCGCACATGCCGCGGCTTTGCAGGTCGCCGATCGAAGGTCGGGCCATGCCACGGGGACGCCCGGAACGGTGGGCAACCCGGCTTCGCTGCGGCTTGCCGGGGCTGCTCCGACCGCTGGTCCGACGCGGCGCGGCGACGAGCCTGCCGTCCAGGCCACGATCGAGCCGATGGCCGACGCGCGGGCCGCGGCGGAGCGGGGCGAGGGCAATGCGCTCTCCTGGACGGTCGATATCGTCCTGGCCTATCTCGCCCGCAATTCGGTGGACAGCCAGGAGTTGCCGAAGCTGATCGCCGAACTGCACGGCGTGCTGGAGCAGATCTCGACCTCGGACAAGGCGCCGGAGCCGCCGCCCGAGACCGGCCGCCGTCCCGCGGTCCCCGTCAACCTCTCGGTCACGCCCGACTACATCATCTGCCTGGAGGACGGCCGGCGGTTCCGGTCGATGAAGCGCTATCTCAAGGCGGCGTACGACCTGACGCCGGACGAATACCGTGACCGGTGGGGGCTGCCGGCGAGCTATCCGATGACCGCGCCGGGCTATGCTGAAATGTGCTCGGCCCGCGCCAAGGCCCGCAAGCTGGGGCGGCGCCGGAGCGGCTAGAGAGTGGGATTGGTGTAAGCCAGATCGGTTCCTGCCTCTTCTGCCAAGCGAGACCTATTCACAACGCCCATCCCTCGCCGTCATTGCGAGGAGGCGAAGCCGACGAAGCAATCCAGAGGCCAGCTCGTGCGGCCCCTGGATTGCTTCCCCCGGCTCAAGGCCGGGGTCGCAATGACGATGTTTGGAATGCTGAGATGGTCTCGCCAAACGGGAGAGGCGAACGCAAGGCTCTTACGACTCACCGCCGCGCCGATGCAATGAGGGCGCGCAGCCGGGCGGGCTTGATCGGCTTGGTCAGCAGGCTGACCCCGGACAGCGCCTGCACCATCGATTGCACCTCCGGGCTGCGGTCGGCGGTGATCACCGCGGCCGGGATCTCCTCGTTCAGGGCGTGGCGCAGGGCGATGATCAGCTCGGTGCCGCGCTGCCCGGCGTCGAGGTGATAATCGGCCAGGACGATGTCCGGCCGGAAGCCCTCCGCCCCGATCCGCGCCTCCGCTCCGGCCCGGCCGGCGGCGGCGGCGACGCGGCAGCCCCAGCTGCGCAGCAGCCGGGTCATGCCGTCCAGGATGGCGGGGTCGTTGTCGATCACCAGCACCCGCACCCGGTCGACCGCGCCCGGCAGCACGGCGGCCGCGGCCGGGCGCGGCGGTGTGCAGATCTGCGCCGGGTCGGTCAGCGGCAGCAGCACCGAGAAGGCCGAGCCGCGGCCGACGATCGAGCGCACCTTGATCTCGGTGCCGAGCAGCCGGCTGATGCGGCGCACGATCGACAGGCCCAGGCCGTAGCCCTTCTGCCCGGCTTCAGCCTGGCCCTCCGGCCCGTCCAGCCGACGGAACTCCTCGAAGATCTCGTCCAGCCGCTCCTGCGGGATGCCGATGCCGGTGTCGATCACCTGCAGCTCGACCTTGTCGCCGCGGCGCCGGGCGCCGAACAGGATCCGTCCGGCATGGGTGTAGCGCACGGCGTTGGTCAGGAAGTTCTGCAGCAGGCGGCGCAGCAGCTGCGGGTCGGAGCAGACGGTCAGCGAACAGGGCAGCAGGGTGAAGGCCAGCCCCTTGCGCTGGGCCAACGGCGCGATCTCATCGTGCAGCGCCTCCATCAGCGGCGGCAGCGCCACGCTCTGCAGGTTGGCGCCGACCCGGCCGGCATCCAGCTTGGAGATGTCGAGCAGGATGTTCAGCAGCTCCTCGACGTTCTCCAGCGCATGGTCGATCTTGCCCAGCAGAGCCTCGCCCTCGGCCGGCAGGGTCGTGTCCTCCAGCGTGGCGACGAACAGCCGGGCGGCGTTCAGCGGCTGCAGCAGGTCGTGGCTGGCGTCGGCCAGGAACTTGGTCTTGCTGATATTGGCCCGCTCCGCCTCGGTCTTGGCGACGCGCAGCTCGCGGGCGATGCGGCGGCGCTTCTCCACCTCCGCCGACAGCGCCTCGTTCAGCCGGGACAGGGTGGCGGTGCGCTCATGCACCCGCCGCTCCAGCTCCTCATTCGCCGCCTCCAGGATGCGCTCGGCCCGCCGGCGCTCGGTGATGTCCTGGATCAGGGTGAAGAAGCCGACCACCTCGTCGCGGTGGCTGCGGTGCGGCACATAGGTGGCGAAGCCGAAGCGCGGCTCGGTGTCCGATCCCGGCAGCGGCAGGTCGAAGGTGACGGTGGCGCCGGCCAGGGCCCGCTCGATGAAAGGCTGGCGCGGGCTGTATTCGGCCTCGCCCAGCACCGCGCGCAGCGTCTGGCCCAGGATCGGGGTGCCGTTCGGCGCATAGGTGGCGCGGTAGGCGCGGTTGACGAAGCGATAGCGCTGGTCACGGTCGACATAGGAGATCATGGTCGGCACCGCATTGGCGAACAGCCGGATCCGCTGCTCGCTGTCCAGTAGCGCCTCCTCCGCCATCTTGCGCTCGGTGATCTCGACATAGGAGGTGACGAAGCCGCCATCCGGCATCGGGTCGCCCTTGACCTCGAACCAGCGGCCGTTCAACGCCACCTCGGACGGCGGGCCCGACCCTCGGGGTGCGCCACGGGCCGAGCCCGGGCCGATCGGCGAGGCGGTGCCCAGCGCCGGGGCGCCGCGGGCGTCGTTGAACTCCTGGAACCGGCGGTAGGACGCACCGGCCCGGCGCAGCTCGGCCGGCAGCTCCAGCAGCTCGCCGTAGCGCCGGTTGGCGGTGACCAGATGCTGGTCGCGGTCGAACACGGCGACGCCGATCGACATGCTCTCCAGCGTCGCCTGCAGATGGGCCGAGCGCTCGGCCAGCGCCTTCTCGCGCTCCTGCCGCTCGGCGTCCTTGACGTCGGTGATGTCGGTGTAGATCGAGGCGATGCCGCCCTCGGTCGACCGCCGGTCGTTGACCTGGACCCAGCGCCCGTCGGCCAGGGCGTAGACCCAGCGCTGGGCGCCGCCATCGCGGGTCGAGGCCCGCTGCAGCCGGCGCTCGGCCATCCAGGCCTCCGGCGTCAGCCCGTCCGACTGGATGATGCCGGCGTCGAGGCCGAGATGGATCAGCGCGCCCAGCGACAATCCGGGCCGGATGCTGTCGGTCAGCCGCGGCCAGAAATCGAGGAAGCGGCGGTTGAACAGCACCAGCCGGTCGTCCGGGTCGAAGATGGCGAAGCCTTCGGAGATGCTGTCGATCGCGTCCTGCAGCCGGTTCTGCGCCGTGCGGCTGGTGACGATCGCCTCGCTCAGCTCGAGGTTCGACTGCTCGACCGCCTTCAGCGCGTGCTCCAGCTCGCGCGTCCGGTCGCGCACCTTCTGGTCCAGCAGGATCGCGGTCTGGAATAGCTGGTAGGCGTTGCCCTGCATGTCGAGGCTGTGCTCGACCCGCTGCATCAGGGCCCGGTTGATCTCCGACAGCTTGGCGACCTGGCGCCGCAGCTCGGCCTCCTGGCCGACCTCCGTCCGATCCTGCTGCGCGACCTCCCGCCCCATGCTCAGCCCGGCCCGAAGGCGATCCCGGTGAAGGTCTGGCTGACATGCATCATGCCGAACTGCTCGCCATAGGTGTTGAAGCCGACGACGTTGTTCTGGGCCATGATCTTCGAGGCTTCGGTCAGCATCTGGCGCTGTTCCATCTCGACATAGCGCAGCACGCAGTCGAAGCCGATCACGGCGTCGATGCTGCCCAATTCCGCACGCAATTCGTCGAACAGCGAGGCCAGATTCGCGACCAGATCGCCGCTCTTTGCGACGCTCAGGATGATGCCCTCGTCGATGGCGCAGAAGAAATGCAGGCAGCCGGCGTCGTCGACCCGCTGGATGGCGCGGACATAGTGGCGGCCGCCGGCCTTGACCACCAGCGGGTGCGAGGCGAAGACCAGCGGCGTCAGCTCGGCCGGCTCCAGCCCGATCAGCCGGGCGTATTCCTCGGCCGCCGGCTCGGCGTTGATCTCCATCACCACCCGCCGGGCCGGATCGGCCCGGGTCACCACCATCTTCTGGTCCAGCGCGTGGAAATGCTGCCGCTCGAACACCCGGAAAGCCAGGTCGGTCGACACCAGCACCAGCAGCGAAGCGCTGGAGTGCACCCGGCCGTCGAGGAAGATCGCGGTCTCGCGGAACGCCAGGTTGTCGCCGGCCGAGCCGCCGACCAGCGGGATCTCGCCCAGCGCATCGCCCAGCGCGCTGACGATGATCTCCTCATGCATCGACAGCCCGTCATTGATCAGCAGGGCAAAGCTGCGCGACGGGTCGAAGCGGTGCTGGTGCCGGGCTTCATGCTCGGCCAGCAGCGTCTTGGTGATGGCGGCGCCGTCGGCGATCTCGAAGCTCATCGGCTCGATCAGCAGGACCGAGGTCGCGAAATGGTCGGCGGACAGGCTCAGGCCGGTGATCGTGCCCTGGCGGTAGCCGGCCGGGGTGATCTCGCCGGCGGTGGTGCAGCCCAGCACCCGCACCTCCGGCGCACGGCGGCCGATCTCGGCCAGCACCGCCGGCAGGTCGTAGGTGGGCGAGCAGAACAGCAGGACCATCTCCATCCGGTCCTGGGCGATCGCCGCCAGCAGTTCCTCGACCGCGTCCTCCGTCGACGCTTTCATGCTCATTCCCCGACGGATGCCGCTTGGGTTGACGACGGCCGTCTTCTCCCTGGTCATGCTGGCTTGGGACATCGCTTCCTCCCGAGAAGCTTATCGGGCCCCTCTGGCGGGGACCACTGATCCTAGGTCCAATTATTGGGCCGCTTCTCCGTTGTGCCAAAGTCCTATTCCGGCCGGTGTTTCTTTGCCGGTACCGTTTTCCCGAGGTTCCGGCGCCGGTTCGAACGGCCGTGGCGCGACCCGGGCACGCGCCCGCACCGGACGGCGCGACAGACAGGAGGAAGCCGATGAAGACGCGTGCCGCCGTAGCCGTGGCTGCAGGGAAGCCTCTGGAGGTCCTGGAAGTGGACCTGGAGGGTCCGAAGTTCGGCGAGGTGCTGGTCGAGATCAAGGCGACGGGGATCTGCCACACGGACGAGTTCACGCTGTCGGGGGCGGATCCTGAGGGGCTGTTCCCGTCGATCCTGGGGCATGAGGGTGCGGGGGTGGTGGTCGATGTGGGCCTGGGCGTGACCAGCCTGCAGAAGGGCGACCATGTGATCCCGCTGTACACGCCGGAATGCCGGCAGTGCCCGTCCTGCCTGTCGCGCAAGACCAACCTGTGCACGGCGATCCGGTCGACCCAGGGCCAGGGGCTGATGCCGGACGGCACCAGCCGGTTCTCCATCGGGAAGGAGAAGATCTTCCACTACATGGGCTGCTCGACCTTCTCGAACTTCACGGTGCTGCCGGAGATCGCGCTGGCCAAGGTCAACCCGGACGCGCCGTTCGACAAGATCTGCTACATCGGCTGCGGCGTGACCACCGGCATCGGTGCCGTGATCAACACGGCGAAGGTCGAGATCGGCGCGACCGCGATCGTGTTCGGGCTCGGCGGCATCGGGCTGAACGTGATCCAGGGGCTGCGGCTGGCCGGGGCCGACATGATCATCGGCGTCGACCTGAACAACAACAAGAAGGAATGGGGCGAGCGCTTCGGCATGACCCATTTCGTCAACCCCAGCGAGGTCGAGGGCGACCTGGTGCCGTATCTGGTGAATCTGACCAAGCGCGGCGCGGACCAGATCGGCGGCGCGGACTACACCTTCGACTGCACCGGCAACACCAAGGTGATGCGGACGGCGCTGGAAGCCTCGCATCGCGGCTGGGGCCAGAGCATCGTGATCGGCGTGGCCGGGGCRGGGCAGGAGATCTCGACCCGTCCGTTCCAGCTGGTGACCGGGCGGGTGTGGAAGGGCACGGCCTTCGGCGGCGCCCGGGGCCGGACCGACGTGCCGAAGATCGTCGACTGGTACATGTCGGGCAAGATCGAGATCGACCCGATGATCACGCACAAGCTGCCGTTGGAACGGATCAACGAGGGCTTCGAGCTGATGCATGAGGGCAAGTCGATCCGCACGGTCGTGGAATTCTGATGGTGGAGCTGGTCACCAGGAGCAAGCACCGGGCCTTCGCGGGCGAGGTCGGGTTCTACAGCCACGCCTCGGCGGAGATCGGCGGCGAGATGCGCTTTGCCGTCTTTGTGCCGCCGCAGGCGCAGGAGCGTCCGGTGCCGGTGCTGACCTACCTCGCCGGCCTGACCTGCACCGAGGAGACCTTCATCATCAAGGCCGGGGCGCTGCAGCATGCGGCGGAGTTCGGGCTGATGCTGGTGGCGCCGGACACCAGCCCGCGCGACCGGCGCCATCCGGGCGACGATGAGAGCTGGGATTTCGGGCTCGGCGCCGGGTTCTATCTCGACGCGACCGAGGCGCCGTGGCGCGACGGCTACCGGATGCACGCCTATGTGACGCAGGAGCTGCCGGAGGTGATCGGCAGGCACTTCCCGGCGCGGCGTTCGGCGATGGGGATCTTCGGGCATTCGATGGGCGGGCACGGGGCGCTGGTGGCGGCGCTGCGCAACCCCGGGCTCTACCGCTCGGTGTCGGCCTTCGCGCCGATCGCGGCGCCGTCGCAATGTCCCTGGGGGCAGAAGGCGTTCTCGCGCTATCTCGGGCCGGACCAGTCCAGCTGGGCACAGTGGGACGCGACGGCGCTGGTCGAGGCCGGGGCGCGCTGCCCCGACCTGCTGATCGACCAGGGCGAGGCGGACCAGTTCCTCGAACGGGAGCTGCACCCGCACCTGCTCGAGGCCGCGTGCAAGGYCGCCGGGCAGCCGCTCACCCTGCGGCGCCACGCCGGCTACGACCATAGCTACTACTTCATATCCAGCTTCGTTGCCGACCACATCCGCCATCATGCCGGTGTGCTCAATCGCGGCTGACGGGGGCATGCCCCCCACTTGTCATTGCCGGGCTTGACCCGGCAATCCAGAGGGTGTCGACAGTCTCTGGATGCCCGGATCAATCCTCGGATCAAGTCCGAGGACGGGCATGACAGCTTTGGGAATGGCTTCAGTCATGGTGTCTCTCATGCCGCCCCCGATCGGCCGTCGCGGTTTCCTCATCGGGGGTGCGATGCTGGCCGCACCGGCCGCCCTTCATGCTCAGGACCTGCCGCGGGTGCGCGTCGGCACGCTGCAGTTCGGCACGGTGAACTGGGAGCTGGCGGTGATCGGCGACGGGCTCGACCGCCGTCACGGCTTCACGCTCGAGCCGCTGGTCCTGGCCGACAAGGACGCGACCGCGGTCGCCTTCCAGTCCGGCGCAGTCGACCTGATCGTCACCGACTGGATCTGGGTGGCACGGCAGCGCCAAGCCGGGCGCGACGTCACCTTCGTGCCGTTCTCGCTGACCGTCGGCGCGCTGATGGCCGACCCCGCGACCGGCATCCGCACCATCCAGCACCTGCCCGGCAAGCGCCTGGGCGTCGCTGGCGGCGAGGACGACAAGAGCTGGGTGCTGATCCAGGCCTATGCCCGCAAGGCCGGCATCGACCTGCCGCGCGCCGCCACCGTCAATTTCGCCGCGCCGCCGCTGCTCAACCAGCTGGCGTTGCGCGGCGACCTCGACGCCGTGCTCAATTTCTGGCAGTTCGCCGCCCGCCTGGCCGCGAAGGGCTTCCGACCGGTGGTGGAGATCGCGAAGATCCTGCCGGAGCTCGGGCTCGACCGTCCGCCGCCGCTGCTCGGCTGGGTGTTCCGCGATGGCTGGGCGGCGCAGAACCCGGATCTCGCACGCGGCTTCCTCGACGCTTCCTTCGCCGCCAAGGCCGCGATGAAGACCGACGACGCGCTGTGGCAGAAGCTGCGGCCCGAGATGAAGGCCGAGGACGATACCGTCTTCGCCGCCCTGCGCGACGGCTACCGCGCCGGCATCCCGGCGCCCCCGAGCCCGGCCGACGCGACGGCGGCTGCCGCCGCGCTGCGGCTGATGGCCGGGATCACCCCGGCCGCGGTCGGCGGGCTGACGGCGCTGCCGCCCGGCACCTTCTGGCCCGGCTATGGCGGTTGACGCCGGGGCACCGGCGGCCGCGCCGAACCTGCGGCGCTGGCGCTGGCTGCTCTCCCTGGCGATCCTGGCCGCGATCTGGCAGGTCGCGGCCCTCCTGGCCGACAGCGCCGTGCTGCCGCCGCCGGCCGAGGTCGCGGCCTCGGCCTGGCAGCACCTGGTCGAGGGCGACCTGCTGCGCAACGTCGCCATCACCCTGGCCCGGGTGCTGGCCGCCTTCACCGTCGCGATGCTGCTCGGCACCGCCATCGGCATCGCCCTCGGCCGCAGCCGGCTGCTGGACGAGCTGTTCGACGGCTGGCTGGTGATCGCGCTGAACATGCCGGCGCTGGTCACCATCGTGCTCTGCTATGTCTGGTTCGGGCTGAACGAATGGGCGGCGGTGCTCGCGGTCGCGGTCAACAAGGCGCCGCTGGTGGTGGCGATCACCCGCGAGGGCGCCCGGGCGCTCGACCGGCCGTTGATGGAGATGGCGCAGCTGTTCGACGTGCCGCGCGGCCGGGTGCTGCGCCGGATCGTGCTGCCGCAGCTGGCGCCCAGCCTGATGGCCGCCGCCCGGTCCGGCCTGGCCCTGACCTGGAAGATCGTGCTGGTGGTCGAACTGCTGGGCCGGCCGAACGGCGTCGGCTTCCAGATCCGCAGCTTCTTCAACTTCTTCGACATTGCCGGGATCCTCGCCTATACGCTGGTGTTCATCGCCGTGATTCTGGCGATCGAGGCCCTGATCCTGCAGCCGCTGGACCGCGCCGCCGGCCGCTGGCGGGCGCCGTGATCGGCCTGGCGCTGCAGGGCATCCGCCGGCGCTTCGCCGCCCCGGTGCCGCGCGACGTGCTGGACGGCGTCGACCTGTCGATCGGGGCCGGCCAGTTCGTGGCCCTGGTCGGCCCCTCCGGCCGCGGCAAGACCACGCTGTTGCGCATCATCGGCGGGCTCGATTCCGGCTATCAGGGCCGGATCGACTGGCCCGACGGGCCGCCGCGCCGTCGCGCCGCCGTGTTCCAGGACCCGCGGCTGGTGCCCTGGCTCGGCCTGCTCGACAACCTGCTGCTGGTCGCCGGCCGCGCCGCCGAGCCCGCGGCCCGCGAATTGCTGGCGGCGGTCGAGTTGGCGGGCCGCGAGGACGCCTGGCCCGGCCAGCTCTCCGGCGGCATGCAGCGCCGCGCCGCTTTGGCCCGGGCGCTGCTGGTCGAGCCCGATCTGCTGCTGCTGGACGAGCCGCTGGTCTCGCTCGATCACGCCATGGCCGGCCGGATGCGGGCCCTGCTGGCGGAATACTGGCGCCGCCGCCGGCCGACCGTGCTCCTGGTCACCCACGACCTGCGCGAGGCGGTGACATTGGCCGACCGGGTGGTGGTGCTGGCCGAGGGCGCCGGCCGGGTGTCGCTGCAGCGCGGCGTCGACCTGCCGCATCCGCGCAACCCCGCCGACCCCCGGATCGACGCCATCGTCGACGCCCTGCTCCGCTTCGACCCAGGGCTGGCGGTGCCGGCGGGGGAGGAGGATGGCGAGGCGGATCGCGCCTGACTACATCCTCGAATGGCGAAACGCCGGTGAAGCGGCTTTGCCCACCCACCTCCTGTCGTCATTCCCGCGAAAGCGGGAATCTCTATCCGGTCGAAATGTGACGAGATCCCCGCTTTCGCGGGGATGACGAATGGGATTGTGGGAGGGGACCGACCCTACTTCACCGGCAGCGGCGCGTTCGGCAGGGTGGGGTGGCCGGCGGCGGTCCAGTCTTTCACCCCGCCGGGGAACCAGTGCACGGCGGTGTAGCCCTCGGCCACCGCGCGGCGGGCGGCGTTCCAGGACATCCAGCAATCGGCATCGCAGTAGAACACCAGCGGCCGGGCATGGTCGCCAAGGGTCAGCGCCGCCAGGGCGTCGCGGAAATATGCCTCCATCTCCGTCGACAGGGCGCCGAAGCCGGTGTTGGCCAGCCAGGCGCTGCCGGGGATGTCGCGGCGCTCCGGCGGGCGCCACAGTGTCTCCGGCGGCAGCTTGTCCGGCCGCGGCGGCTGCGGCAGCACGTCGATCACCACCACCGGGCCGCTGCGGATCAGCGTCTCCACCGCCGCGGCGTCGACCACCGTGGCGCCCTGCAGCGTCGCCGGCACCGGGGCGCGGAAGTTCTCCATGCGGTAACCGTCGGGCTCCGCCACCTGCGCCAGCGCCGGCCCGGCGGCCAGGCAGGCGGCCAGCACGGCGACGCGGAGCAGGGGGCGGATCATTCGGGCGTCACAGCATCGGCTGGCCGCGGGCGTCCAGCAGCGGCACGCCGTACTGCTTCAGGATCGCGGTGATCGCGTCCTGGTTGTCCCGGATCAGCCCGTTGATCCGGTTCTTCCAGTCGGCCTCGCCCGGCCGCATGCCCATGGTGATGTAGAAGTCGAGCCTTGTGTCCCTCGACTCGCTCGCCAGCGGCGTCACCGCCAGCGCGTCGCCATGCGCCTTGGCGAAATAGCCGCCGATCGGGCCCCACAGCACCGCGACGTCGATCTGCTTCGCCGCCAGGTCCTCGATCATCTGCTTGCCCGGCGCGTCGTAGCGGCTGTCGACATAGAGCGGATAGGGCCGGGCCTGCGCCATCAGCCCGCCGCGTGCCGCCAGGTTGGCGGGCGGCGTGCCGGCGGTGATGCCGATATGCAATGACCTCAATCGTGGATCGGCCAGGCTGCTCAGATCGTCGAGCTTGTCCTCGCGCCGCGTCACCAGCACATAGCCGGAGCGGTAATAGGGATTGCTGTTCTGCACCAGGTCGGCGCCGGCGACGATGCCAATCACCAGGTCGCAGCGCCGGGCACGCAGCGTCATGCGCAGGAAGCCGGTCGAGTTCGGATACCAGGTGTAGCGCACCGGCACGCCCAGCTTCTCGGCCAGGAGCTCGGCGATCCTGTTCTCGAAGCCGCCGCTCTTGTCGTCGGAGAAGGGTAGGTTGGCCGGGTCGGCGCAGACCCTCAGTGCCGAGCGGTCGATCGCCTCCGGGCGCGCCGGCTCGGCCCGGCCGGGCTCGGACAGCAGCACGGCGCCGGCCAGCAAGGCCAGCGCCGCGACGCACCGTGTGAGGGGCATCATGCCGGGCGCCCTAGCCGGGCGTCCCCATGCAGGAATTTTCCGCCTCGGCATAATCCTTGGACTTCTTCTCGAACTTGGCCGGCCGGCCGCGCCCCACGGCGCCGTCGGACCGGGCCTTGAGATAGGCGTAGATGTCGTTGATGTAGCACATCACATTCGGATCGGTGCCCAGCGCCGGCATCTTCTTGTCGCTGGCGGTGTTCACCGTCTCCTTGCCGTTCACGACGGTGTTGAGGAACTGGTCGAAGGACAGGGTCTTCAGCGAATCGACCAGGGCCGGAGCGAAGCTGCTGCCCTCGCCGTCGGGCCCGTGGCAGACGTAGCAGATGCCGTTGTAGCGGCGGAACCCGTTATAGACCGCCCAGTCGACCGTGCCGTCCGGGGCGATCTTGTAGGGCTTCTCCTCCTCTCCCGCCGCCGGTGCGGCCGGCGCCGCGGTCGCATTCGCCGCGGGCTGCTGCCCCGTCGGGTCGCTGCTCTTGTCCTGGGCGAAGCCTGCGGCGGCGAAACCGCCGATCGTGATCAGGCCGCCGGTCAGGAGGGCGGTGCGGAACAGGAAGGCACGGAAAGGCATCCTCGATCCTCTCGGATGGTATGGCATGTCGGCGGAATCACAGGGCTGAAGAAAGGGGAGACGGGCCGAGGCCCGCCTCCGAGGCGCACAGGGAGGCTTCAGTTAGGAAGGGCGAACACGGTCAGCGTTCCGCCCAGCTGGGTGTATTGCGACAGCGACTGATAGGCACCGACCGCACCGAGTCCTTCCTGCGGATTGGTCAGTCCAGCCGCCATGCCGATGCCGGCCCAGCCGCCGACGCCGGAGAGCACGGCAACGTACTGCTTGCCCTTGCTGGTGAAGGTGTTGACGTTGCCGATGATGCCGGAGGGGGTCTTGAACCTGTACAGCTCCTTGCCGGTCTTGGCGTCGACCGCCTTCAGATACCCTTCCAGCGTGCCGTAGAAGACGACGCCGCCGGCGGTGGCCAGCGCCCCGCTCCACACCGAGAACGGCTCGGGGATCGACCACGCGATCTTGCCCTTCTCCGCATCCCAGGCGATGAAGTTGCCGAGATGGTCGCCGCCCGGCGCCGGATACATGCTCAAGGTCGCGCCGACATAGGGCTGGCCGGCGGTGTAGGCCACCTTGTACGGCTCGTAATCCATGCAGACATGGTTGGTCGGCACGTAGAACAGGCCGGTGTCCGGCGAGAAGGCCGCCGGCTGCTGGTCCTTCGACCCCAGCGCCGCCGGGCAGATGCCCTGCGAGTTGGTGTCCTCGCCATTGGCCTCGGTCGAGAACTTCTTGTCGCGCTCCGGCAGGCCGGTCTTCAGATCGATCTTGCTGGCCCAGTTGACGGCCGGATCGTATTTCTCGGCCACCAGCAGCTCGCCGGTGAGACGGTCCAGCGTGTAGCCGAAGCCGTTGCGGTCGAAATGGACCAGCAGGTTGCGATCCTTGCCGCCGAACTTCTGGTCGGTCAGGATCATCTCGTTGACGCCGTCATAGTCCCATTCGTCATGGGGCGTCATCTGATAGACCCATTTCGCCATGCCGGTGTCGGCGTCGCGGGCGAAGATGGTCATCGACCATTTGTTGTCGCCGGGCCGCTGCACCGGGTTCCAGGTGCTGGGGTTGCCTGTGCCGTAATAGATCAGGTTGGCCTTGGGGTCATAGGAGATCCAGCCCCAGGTGGTGCCGCCGCCGATCTTCCACTGGTCGCCCTGCCAGGTGGAGATGCCGGAATCCTTGCCCACCGGCTTGCCGAGGACGGTGGTTTTGACCGGGTCCATCAGCGTGTCGGCATCCGGGCCCATCGAATGGGCCTGCCAGGCCAGCTTGCCGGTCTTGATGTCGTAGGCCGAGATGTGGCCGCGGACGCCGAACTCGCCGCCGGAATTGCCGATCAGAACCTTGTCCTTGACCACCAGCGGGGCCGAGGTGCCGGTCTCGCCCTTGGTCGCATCGCCGTCCTTGACGCTCCACGCCACCTTGCCGGTCTTGGCATCCAGCGCCACCAGCGTGGTGTCGGCCTGGTGCAGGAAGATCATCCCGTCACCATAGGCGACGCCGCGGTTGACGGTGTCGCAACACATCACCGGGATGACGTTCGGGTCCTGCTTCGGCTCGTATTTCCAGACGATCTTGCCGTTGTTGGCCAGATCCAGGGCGTAGACCGTGTTCGGGAACGGCGCATGGATATACATCATGTCGCCGATCACCAGCGGCCCGCCTTCATGGCCGCGCAGCACGCCGGTGGAGAAGGTCCACGCGACCTGCAGGTTCTTCACATTGGCGGTGTCGATCTGCTTCAGCGCGCTGTAGCGCGTGTTGGCGTAGTTGCCCGCCGGCTGGGCCCACTGGTTGGGATCCTTCTCCAGCTTCAGCAGATCGTCATTGGCCGACGCAATCGTCGGTACAGCCGCCAGCGCAAGCACGAGCGCCAAGGCGGTCCCGGAAACCCGCAGCAATCTGGGCATTCGCTATCCTCCCATTGATCGCGATGCGTGACCCGCGGCGATGCCGTCGGCATGCCGGAGGTCCGCCTCGACGGTCGTTGTTCAGCCATCGGGCCCGGTCGTCATGGCCTCGTGTCCGGGCCGGTTGGCGCTTCATTCGGAAGACGACCGCCATCACTTTGCGAAGACATCCAAATCCCAGTCAATTGCAAACACACAAAATCGTATTGTCCTTTGGTAGGAAATCGGAATTTCGCAACTGCGAAGAGAATACTTGGGTTAGACCAAGGTATAATCTTCAAATATTGATGCCAGGCCATGGCCGGCAGTGTGAGGGACGGCGGGGCCGTGGTGGACGGCCCGGCAGTGAAACCGGCGCCTCGATCGGAATTTTGCAGTGCGAAAGAAAGCGGCGATCCCGCTTGTTCGGGCGCTGGAGCAATACTTCCCGATGCCAGCCCCAGTCACGTCGCGGTGCCGTTCACGGCATCGGCTGGCCCGGCTGGCACGGCGGGATCAGCGGGTGGGGGCCGAGGCGGACGAGGCGGATCGAGAACTCGCGCATCGTCGGCGCCGTATCGCGCAGCCAATGGTATTGTACGTCATAGGCCTCGCGCTCGCGCTCGACCCAGGCGTCGCAATCGGCGGCCGGCGCCCCGCCCGCCGCGGCGCGCTGCAGGAAATGGGTCAGCTCATGCACCAGGATGCTGGTGTTGGCCGGGTCGTTGCCGATTCGCAGCGAATCGTCGAGTGCGATGGTGCCGTCCGGCTCGGCATAGCCCATCACGGCGCAGGGATGGGCGCAGGCCATCGCCTCCAGCGCCGCATGCGGCAGCATCAGCACCACCGGCGGGTCGCCCGGCACGGCATAGCCGGTATAGCCGGAGATCGTGGTCAGCAGGCTGGCCACCAGCGCCGCCGGGACCGCGCCGGTCATCGGGCGCCGGCCTTGTCGGTGGACCCGGAAGTGCAGGCCGTTGCCTTCCGCTCTCCCCCTCCCCCGAGAGCCACGGCATTTGCACATCGATCGGCGACACAGATGGCGGGTTTGCGAGGCCATTGCCTCTCCCGCTTGCGGGAGAGGTCGGACATCCGAAGGATGTCCGGGTGAGGGGATGGCGGCCTCACCGAAAGTGCCGCTTCGCCAGGAGCGAGCGCATGATCCGCCCGGTCCTGAAACGCTGACCCTGGTGTCGCGGCCGAGCCGCCCTCACCCGGTCTCGCTGCGCGAGCCCGACCTCTCCCGCAAGCGGGAGAGGCAACGAACAGSGCCCAACGCGAGCGCGATTGAGAAGTGTGAATCCGGCAACCCGCAAAGGGAGGGGGAGGTTGGATGGAGCGGCCCGCCAGCTCTTCCTCGTTCCTTGGAACGAATTGACCCGCCCCCGTCGCTTTGCTCTGCTGGCCACCCGACGCGACTGCGGAGCGATCGCCATGAAGGGCTGTGCGGTGCTTGCCCTCCTTGCCCCGGCGCTGCTCGCCACGCCAGGCCCGGCGCGCGCGAACGACTATCCGACCCCGGTGGTGGCCGACTACGTGATCGGCTGCATGGCCAGCAACGGCGAGACGCAGGAAATGCTGCAGCGCTGCTCCTGCAGCATCGATGCGGTCTCCTCGATCATGCCCTACGACGCCTATGAGAAGGCCGAGACCGTGCTGCGCATGCAGTTCGCCACCGGCGACCAGGCCGGCATCTTCCGTGAGATGACGATGCTGAAAACCATGGTCGACACGCTGCGCCTGGCCCAGATCGAGGCTGACTTCCGCTGCTTTTAGGGACTGTCCGGGACTTGGTGTCCCGGGGAATGCCCCCCTCCCTCCGTTGTCATGCCCGGGCTTGACCCGGGCATCCAGAGTCTGTCGAGAGCCTCTGGATTGCCGGGTCAAGCCCGGCAATGACAGCAAGGAGGCTTCCAGCAACTGGCTGATCGGCTTGCCCATTCCCGGACGGGTTCTCAGCAGCGGCCTCCCGCCTCACATCGTCGCCGGCACCGGCCAGGCTTCCGTGAACACGGCGCCGTCCGAATCCGTGGCGGTGGCGCTCAGCCGGCCGGTCTCGGTCGGGGTGAAGCTGAACTCCACCATCGGGTTCTCGCTCAGCGAGATGTTGCCTTCGACCTGCAGCAACTTGGTGCCGTCATAGCTGACTTCGATGCTCTCGATGAACCGCGCCGGGACGTAGGTGCGCTTGATTTGGTCCATCTGCATGCCGGAATAGTTCGGATGCCGGATCAGGAGCTCGACCCGGCTCGGCTCGCCGATCTGCGCCGCGTCCAGGTTCTTGGTCCGCATCTCGCCGAGATGAGCCTCGGCCTGATCCGGCGTCTTGGTCACGGGGGCGGAGCAGCCACCGGCCGCCTTGACGAAAGTGGCGGCCATGAACAGCGATCCGTCCTCGGTCTCGGCCACGGCGTGGATGCTGGTATATTCGTTCACCCGCACCCGGGTGCCGATGGTCGGGTCGGCGATGCCGTCGCCCAGCCGGAACACGGCAGCGACCGGGGCCGGGTTCTTGTCCACCACCAGGGTGACGGCGCGGATCCGGCCGGGCATGTGCCCGCCGTCGAAGCGGACCGTGACCGGCACCACCGCGGCGTCATAGGCCCGCTGCGGTGCCTCCACCCGCATGAAGGCGCTGCCGTCGGCGACCGCCTTGTCGCCGAAGATCGCGGTCTTCAGGTCGGGCCAGGGGTCCTCATCTGCGGCCCGCGCGGGGCCGGCCAGGGCCAGCAGGGCGACCAGGATCAGGGCTGCGGCGTGTTTCGGCATCGTGTCCTCCCCCTCGCCATCTTTTGCCTATTCCCATTCCAGCTCGGTATAGGCGGTGGCGACGTTGCGGTCGTTGTAGTCGTCGAACAGCAGCCAGCGGCCGCGCTCGGAACGGGCGACCGTGGCCACCGCCTGGTCGAGGCTGCGCCCGTCGGCGAGCGCCGTGCGGGTCTCGGCCAGGATCAGGGCAAGATAGCGCTCCTCGTCGTCCAGCGCATCCGGCCAGCGGGCCGAGACGGGACCGTGGCCCGGAACCACCTGCCGGATCCCGGCTTCGCGCCGCAGCCCCGCGATGGCGTCGATCCAGCCGCGCAGCGACCCGTCGATCGCCGGCACCCGCTCCAGGAACACCAGGTCGCCAGCGAAGAACGTGCCGGTGGCGGTGTCCAGCACGGTCAGGTCGGCATCGGTGTGGGCCGCGGGCCAGGCCTTGAGCTCGAGCGTCCGGCCGCCGAGGTCGAGCGACAGCCGGTCGCGCACCAGCAGCGTCGGCGGCACGATCTCGGTGCCGGCTGCGGCGTCGCCCAACTCCCGGCGCACCCCGGCGAGATAGGTGTCGGCCCGGGCGGCCAGGCCGCGCGGCATATTGGCATGGCCGACGATGGTGGTGTCCGGCCCGGCAAAGGCGGCGTTGCCCAGCGCGTGGTCGGGGTGGAAATGGGTGTCGATGGCCCAGCGCACGGGCAGGGCGGTGCGCTGCCGCGCCGCTGCCAGCAGGCGCCGTCCCTCGGCCGCGCTGCCGCCGGTGTCGATCACCGCCACGGCCGCGCCGCCGACGACGAAGCCGAGATTGGCGATGCCGCCGAGATTGGCGGCCGTCGCCTCCTCGTATGCGCCGTGAAAGACGAAGACTCCGGGCGCAACCTCGGTCACCGGCAGCGGCGGGTCCATGTCTTGGGCCGCCGCAGCCGCGCCGCTCAGCAGGCCCAGCGCCAGGGCGCCGCCGAGCACGTGCCGGCGGCTCAGCGCCCCCGGTCGGTCCAGGTTCTGCTTGCGGCGAGACGAGGGCAGGCGAATTCTCCCCGTTGAAGATCCGCTCCCCCTTTCCGTCATCCCCGCGAAAGCGGGGATCTCGTCCCAATCCAGCGGAAAGAGATTCCCGCTTTCGCGGGAATGACATCCATGGGGAAGAGGAGGGCCGAGCATGGCGTCACAAGTGCTGCGCCATCAGGCCGGGCTTTCCTCCCGAGCTGAATTGGACTTTGGTCTCAGACCCCGCTTCTCGCCTTGTCGGGGCCGGGGGCGGTTCATACAGTCGGGGCCAATCCCGCCCGTCGAGCGGGCAGGTGCGGCAGGCCCCGGCCCACGCCGCGCCGAAGCGGAACGCCGGCCCGTCCGGCTCAGCAGGAGGACGTCCGAGATGCGAGGTTTTGCGCTGGTCGCGGCAGTCGCCGCGCTCGCTTTGCCGATGGCGGCCCAGGCCCAGGACGCCGCGGGCGACGCCGCCAAGGGCAAGCAGGTCTTTGCCAAATGCCAGGCCTGCCATTCGCTCGATGCCGGCACCAACAAGCTCGGCCCGTCGCTGCACGGCCTGATCGGCCGGGCTTCCGGCGCCATCGACGGCTTCCGGTATTCCGACGCGATGAAGAACGCCCATCTGACCTGGGACGAGGCGACTCTCGACAAATATCTCAGCAATCCCAAAGCCCTGGTGCCCGGCACCAAGATGGTCTTCCCCGGCCTGCCGAAGGAAGAGGACCGGCTCGCCGTCATCGCTTATCTGAAGGAGGCGGGCGCGAGCTGACCATGCTTCGGGGCCTCGCCACGCTCGGCCTCGCCGCCCTGCTCGCCGTGCCGGCCGCGGCACAGCAGCAGGCAGCCAAGCTGTCGGTGACCATCGGCTGGCTCAGCGAGGCGATCCCGGAGCCGGAGCCGCTGTCGCTTGTCGAGCCGGTGGCCAAGGACAAGGGGCTGGCCGGCGCCCGCCTCGCCATCACCGACAACCAGACCACCGGCCGTTTCCTCGGCCAGGACTACACGCTGGACGAGACCGTGGTCCCGGCCGGCGGCGACCTGGCCGGCGCCGCCGCGGCCCTGGCCGGCAAGGGCACCAGGCTGATCGTCGCCGACCTGCCGGCCGACCGGCTGCTGCAACTGGCCGACCTGCCGGAGATGAAGGATGCGGTGATCCTCGACGCCCGCGCCCGGGACGACCGGCTGCGCGTCGCCGACTGCCGCGCCAACGTCTTCCACTCCATCCCCAGCCGGGCGATGGAGGCGGATGCGCTGGCCCAGTACCTGGCGTTCAAGCGCTGGACCCGCTGGGTCCTGGTCTCCGGCACGCTGGACGACGACAAGGCCTTCGCCGACGCCATCCGCCGCGCCGCCAAGCGCTACGGCGCCGAGATCGTCGAGGAGCGCACATACGAGTTCCAGGCCGGTTCCCGCCGCTCCGACACCGGCGAGCAGCAGGTGCAGCGGCAGATGACCCAGCTGACCCAGCGCCTGCCGGACTACGACGTCATGGTCGTGGCCGATGAGAGCGAGGTGTTCGGCGAGTACCTGCCCTATCGCAGCTGGGATGCGCGGCCGGTGGTCGGCACCCAGGGGCTGGTGCCGACCGCCTGGCACCGCAGCCAGGAGCAGTGGGGCGGCACCCAGCTGCAGCGCCGCTTCCAGAAGGAAGCCGGCCGCTGGATGCTGGAGCGCGACTACGCCGCATGGGTCGCGGTCCGCGCCCTGGGCGAGGCGGTGACCCGCAGCGGCAAGGCCGATCCCGCCGCGATCCACGACTATCTGGTGTCCGACGCCTTCCAGCTCGGCGCCTTCAAGGGCGTGCCGCTGACCTTCCGCCGCTGGGACCAGCAACTGCGCCAGCCGATCCTGCTGGCCTCGCCGATGATGCTGGTCTCGGTGTCGCCGCAGGAGGGCTTCCTGCACCAGCGCACGCCGCTCGACACGCTCGGCTATGACGAGCCGGAATCGTCATGCCGGCTGAACCCCGACCCGTAGGAGGCTGCGCATGAACAGGCTTGTGTTCTTGGCCATGGCCGCGGCGCCGCTCCTCGCCGCGGGCCCGGCGCTGGCCTTCACCGCCTATGTCTCGAACGAGAAGGGCAACACCGTCAGCGTGGTCGATCTCGACACCATGGCGGTGACCCAGACCATCAAGGTCGGCCAGCGGCCGCGCGGCATCACCCTCGGGAATGACGGCAAGGTGCTGTACGTCTGCACCAGCGACGACGATCACATCGAGATGATCGACACGGACACGCTGAAGCCGCTCGGCACCCTGCCCAGCGGCCCGGATCCGGAGCTGTTCGTGCTGGCGCCGGACGGGAAGCGCCTCTACGTCGCCAATGAGGACGACAACATGGTCACGGTGCTCGACCTCGAGCAGCGGGCGATGGAGACCGAGATCCCGGTGGGGGTGGAGCCGGAGGGGATGGGCGTTAGCCCGGACGGCAAGTGGCTGGTCAACACCTCCGAGACCACCAACATGGCGCATTTCATCGACACCGCGACGCTGCAGGTGACCGACAACGTGCTGGTCGACACCCGGCCGCGCTTCGCCCAGTTCACGCCGGATGGCAGCCAGGTCTGGGTCTCGGCCGAGATCGGCGGCACGGTCAGCGTCATCGACAGCGCGACGCGGCAGGTGCTGAAGAAGATCGGCTTCGCCGTCCAGGGCGTGCGCAAGGAGACGATCCAGCCGGTCGGCGTGCGCATCACCGCGGACGGCAAGACCGCCTTCGTCGCCCTCGGCCCGGCCAACCGTGTCGCCGTGATCGACACTGCGACCTATGAGGTGACAGACTATCTCCTGGTCGGCCAGCGGGTCTGGCAGCTCGCCTTCACCCCGGACGGCAAGTACCTGGTGTCGACCAACGGCGCCTCGAACGACATCTCGGTGATCGATGTGGCTGCGCGCAAGGTGATCAAGTCGATCCCCGTGGGCGAATTGCCCTGGGGCGTGGCGATCCGCTAGATGGCAACGCTCTCGCCGGCCCGCCCAATCATTCTCCCCCTCCCCTCGCGGGAGGGGGTAGGGGGAGGGGGTATTGCCGCAGGAGCCTGCATCGGGTGGCGGATCGAACCCCCGCCTTGCCTCCGTCGTTTCCGGGATCTCAAAACGCTGATCCCCTTGCCGTCATTGCGAGGAGGCGAAGCCGACGAAGCAATCCAGGGGCCATGCGAAACGGCCCTGGATTGCTTCGCTGCGCTCGCAATGACGGTATTGGGGATGAATTGTCATGTCGGCACTCATGTCCCCCGCTGACGCCCTCACCGTCACCGGCCTGTCGCACAAGATCGCCGGGCGCGAGATCCTGGCGGAGATCGAGATCGCGGTGCGGCCCGGCACCTTCACCGTGCTGCTCGGCCAGAACGGCGCCGGCAAGACCACGCTGTTCTCGCTGGTCACCCGCCTCTATGGCGCCCAGTCGGGCCACATCCGGGTGTTCGGCCGCGACCTGGCGCAGGAGCCGGGGCGGGCGCTGGCGCTGATGGGCGTGGTGTTCCAGCAGCGCGCGCTCGACCCCGACCTGTCGGCCCGGCAGAATCTGCGCTACCACGCGGCGCTGCACGGCATGCCGGGCGCCGTCGCCCGGTCCCGCATCGCGGCGGAGCTGGATCGGGTCGGGCTGGCCAAGGAGGCCGACCGCAAGATCCGCGGCTTCTCCGGCGGCGAGATGCGGCGGATCGAGATCGCCCGCGCCTTGCTGCATGAGCCGCGCCTGCTGCTGTGCGACGAGGCGACGGTCGGGCTCGACATCCGCAGCCGCGCCGCGATCCTGGCCGATGTCCGCGGCCTGGTGCGCGACCGCGGCCTGACCGTGGTCTGGGCCACCCATCTGATCGACGAGGTCGAGGCGGCCGACCCCACCATCATCCTGCACCGCGGCCGCATCCTGCGGCAGGGCCCGGCGGCGGCGATCATCTCCGATCTCGGCGCCGGCGGCCTGCAGGACGCCTTCCGCCAGCTGACGGAGGCGGCATGACGACGATCGACGCCCACCGGCCCCTCGTCACCCTCGGTGGCGCCTGGCGCTGCCTGCTGGGCATCCTGTGGCGCGAGGGGCTGCGTTTCGTGCACCAGCGCACCCGCTTTCTCTCCGCCTTGGTGCGGCCGCTGGTCTGGCTGTTCATCTTCGCCGCCGGCTTCCGCTCGGTGCTCGGCGTCTCGATCATCCCGCCCTACGAGACCTACATCCTCTACGACGAGTACATCGTCCCCGGGCTGATCGCGATGATCCAGCTGTTCAACGGGATGCAGAGCTCGCTGTCGATGGTCTATGACCGCGAGATGGGCAGCATGCGCGTGCTGCTGACCAGCCCGATGCCGCGCTGGTTCCTGCTGGCCGCGCGGCTGCTGGCCGGCACCTTGCTGTCGCTGCCGCAGGTCTATGTCTTCCTGCTGATCGCCCGGTTCTGGGGCATCGAGCCGCCGCCGATGGGCTATCTCACCGTGCTGCCGGCGCTGGTGTTGTCCGGGCTGATGCTGGGCGCGCTCGGCCTGCTGCTGTCCTCGGCGATCCGCCAGCTCGAGAATTTCGCCGGGGTGATGAACTTCGTGATCTTCCCGATGTTCTTCGCCTCCTCGGCCCTCTACCCGCTGTGGAAGGTGGAGGAGGCGAGCCCGCTGCTGCGCGACATCTGCGGCCTGAACCCCTTCACCTATGCGGTCGAACTGGTGCGCTTCGCCCTCTACGGCCAGGTCGACACCCGGTCGCTGCTGCTCGTCCTTGCCTTCGCCGTGGTGTTCCTCGGCGGGGCGATCTTGGCCTATGACCCGGCGCGCGGCCTCGTCGCCCGCGTCCGCGGTCCCGGCGCCGGCTGAAAGGAGGCCGTCATGGTCCGCTTCGCCCCTCTTACCGCGACATGGCTACTCTCCGCCCTTGTGGCCGTGGCGCCCGCCTCAGGCTGGGCGCAGGACACCACGAAGGACGACTGGCCCTGCGTCCAGGTGCTGCAGCCGGAGCTGTCGATCGGCGCGATGTGGCCGGGCGACGACCCCACGGCCAACGGCCCGTCCTGGCGCGACGATTCGGTGGTGGCGGCGGTGGTCGTGCGGGTGGCGCCGCGCCGCGTCACGGTCGACGAGGCGACGGCCGAGATCCGCCGCTTCGCCGCCGGCTATGAGGGCGACCGCAAGACGGCGCTGAGCGAGCTGTTCGCCGGGCTGTTCGAGAGCATCAACGGCGAGCGCGCCACCATCATCCGCGGCATCCGCCGCTTCAACGCCCGCCAAGCGGCGCTGGCGCAGCGGATCGAGGACACGACCCAGACGCTGGACGGCGTCGACTCGACCTCGACCGACATGGCGGTGGTGCAGAAACGGCAGCAGCTGGAGACCCAGCTGGGCTGGGACCAGCGCGTCTTCGACGAGCGGGAACGCCTGCTGCCGGCGATCTGCGACCAGCCCTTCATCCTGGAACGCCGCCTGTTCTCGTTGTCGCGGACGATCCAGGAGGAGATCGGGAAGTAGGCCCCTGTTGGGTTCGCTGACGCGAACCCAACCTACCCAAATCGACGTGCCGTAGGTTGGGTTCGCGTTGGCGAACCCAACATCCCGCCGCTCTCCGCCACCCACCGCTCCAGCGCCTCGACCGTCACCCAGCCTTCGCCGGAACCGGCGCCGCCCAGGTGCCGATAGGGCGCGTCCGGCTCACCTAAATCGGACAGCACCGCCAGCGCATGGCGCAGGTCGTCGTCGCCGGTGTACAGGCCCGGCGTCGCCAGCACCGGCAGGCCGGCGCGGCGGGCGGACAGCACGCCGTTGCGCGAATCCTCGATCGTGATGCAGCCGGCCGGGTCCAGCGCCATCGCCTCCAGCACCGCCTGGTACACGTCCGGCGCCGGCTTCTTGCACGGCACCGCGTCGCCCGCGACCATCACCTCGAACAGCGCCGGCCCTTCCGGCCCCAGCGCCGCCGCCAGCAGCGCCGCGACATTGGCCGGAGTCGTGGTGGTGGCGATCGCCAGGCGCACGCCCTGGTCCCGCGCCTCGGCCAGCAGCCGGGCGACGCCGGGGCGCAGGGCCACGGCGCCTGCGGCCACCAGCGCGGTGTAGCGCTCGGTCTTGGCCCGGTGCAGCGCCGGCACGTCGCAATGGGGCGGGTCGGCCAGCCCGGCCAGGAACCGCCCGATCCGCTCCTTGCCGCCGGTCACGGCCAGCAGCTCGCGATACAGCTCCCGATCCCAGTGCCAGGGCAGGCCGGCGGCGCGGAAGGCGGCGTTGAAGGATCGGCGGTGCACCTCCTCGGTCTCGGCGAGGGTGCCGTCGACATCGAACAGGATCGCCTGGAGCGCCACGGCTACCCGGCCTCGACGAGGCCGAGCATCTCCGGCAGCGCGGCGTAATCGGCGAGGATTCCGTCCGGCTCCAGCATGGCGACGTCGCCGTATCCGAACGGCACCGCCAGCACCCGCACCCCGGCCGCCCGGGCCGTGGTGATGTCGACATGGTGGTCGCCGACATAGACCGTATCCTCCGGCGTGGCGCCGAGCTCCGCGATGCAGGCCAGCAGCGGCGCCGGGTCGGGCTTCATGCCGTGGCCGCTGTCGCCGCCGACCAGCGCCCCGACATGCGGCGCGAAGCCCAGCGCCCGCAGCACCGCCCGCGCGGTCCAGGCCGCCTTGTTGGTGCAGATCCCGATCGGGATGCCGGCGGCGGCCAGCGCCGCCACCGTCTCGACCGCGCCGGGATAGGCCGTGCTGTGCGCCGCCGGCGCGGCGGCGTAGCGGTCGAGGAAGCGCCGGGTCATCCACGCCGCCTCGGTCGCATCGCAGCGCCGCAGCCGCAGCGCCCCGCGCAGCAGCCCGGGCGCGCCATGGCCCATCAGGCCGCGAACCTCGTCCTCCGACAGCGGGTGGATCCCGGCCTCGCGCAGCACCCCGGCCAGGGCGGCGGCGACATCGGCGACGCTGTCGACCAGGGTGCCGTCCAGGTCGAACACGACGGCGTGGGGAAGGCGAGCGCGGGAAAGGGCCGGGCTCATGGCCGGCCCTCCCCGCGGGCGGGCGCGGACCCTAGAGGGTGAAGGTGAACTTGTCGCCCGAACCGGCCGCCGAGGTGCCGAACATGTTGGTCACCCGGATGTCGACCGTGCCGAAGCCGAGGGGCGACACGGCGGTGATGCTGGTCCCGCCGGAGGCCACGGTCTGCGACGCCGCCGCGAAGCCGCCGAAATCCACCACGCAGTCGGAGGTGAAGGTCGAGCCTGACAGCGGCAGGATCGTCACCGAGGTGCCCCAGTTGCCGCTGGTCGGGCTGACCGAGGCGACGGCGGGGACGGCGGGCGCCGGGAGCTGGGCGTCCGGCAGCCCCAGCAGCCGCAGATAAGTGTCGCTCCAATGCTGGTACCCGACCTGCTCCAGGAACTGCTGCACCGGTTTGTCTGGGGGGGCGGTATAGCTTTTCAGGACCTGCAGCGACTCCGTGTTCAGCGGCGGTTGCCGGGCCGGCTGGACATAGGTGTTGCCGCTGGTCCAGAGCGCCACCGTGGTGATCAGGATGCCCACTTCGTTCAGCGGCTCGGCAGTCGGCCCGGGCCACGGCGAGCTGGTCGGATAGAAGGGAGCGGTCTCGTAGTCCCAGGGGAGCGATGCCAGCGTCGCCCAGGCGTTCGGCACCAGGTCGTATTTGTTGTAGATGCAGACGGCATTCGGGAACTGCTTGTCGAACCAGGCGGCGAAGGCGGCGTCGCCTGCCGTCGGGGCGGCGAAGGTGTAGGGCAGGACGTTGCTGATCGACAGCGCGGGCCGCAGCTGCTGCAGGAACAGCGCGACCGTGGTTGCCATCGCCCCGCCCAGGCTGTGGCCGACGACGTAGAGCGTGTGGGGCTTCAGCTTCGCCAGCTGCGTCAGCAGGCCGGCATGCGCGGTGATTTCCGTGAACGCCTCCATCGCGCCCTTGGAAATTTTGGGCAGCGGCCCCCACGGTATGCCGCCGAAGGGGAAGTCCTGCATCTGCCCGACCTGCAGGTCCTCCAGCTGGTCGATCAGGTCGTCCATCACGGTGCCGCGCAGCACCAGCGCGTAGACCGAGCCGTTGCCGTCGTTCGGCCCCTGCGCGATATAGGCCAGGTTGGCGCCGTCCTTGGTCAGCCCGACCCAGCTCAGGCTCCATTGGCCCTGTGTGGCCAAGCTGGTCTCGGCCAGCTGGGCGGCGATGCCCTGGCTGATGCGAGCGATCTGCTGGTCGTGGGACTCCCCCGAAGGCCGCGGATCGGCCCCGTCCGAGGCCAGCGCCGCCAGGGTCATCATGATCTGAGTGGTGGAATAGTCCGACATCGCGACAATCCTTTTGTTCAAATGCGCCAACAAAAAAGGAAAAATACTTCTGAATTCCAAGATGAGTCTGGGCGAGTACTGGCGCGGATACCGCCGACGCCAGTAGGAAACAACTCTCAAAAAAATGCAACCGCGTTGTCGTGACGGTCGGGCGGCGAGGGATGGACGCGGTCATCGGGCGCCCTCCCGGATGGCGGCGATGTTCGCCTCATAGGCCGCCGGGCCGCCACGGAACACGGCCGAGCCCGCGACCAGCGTGTCCGCCCCGGCCGCGGCCACCACCGCGGCCGTCTCCGGCGTCACCCCGCCATCGACCTCCAGGCGGATCGGCCGGTCGCCGATCATGGCGCGGATCCGGCGGATCTTCCCGGCCATCGCCGGGATGAAGGCTTGGCCGCCGAAGCCGGGATTGACCGTCATCACCAGGATCAGGTCCAGCCGCTCCAGCACATGCGCCACCGCCTCCGCCGGCGTCGCCGGGCACAGCGCCACGCCGGCCTGCTTGCCGAGCGACCGGATGTGCTGCAGCGACCGGTCGAGATGCGGCCCGGCCTCGGCATGCACGGTGATGACGTCGGCGCCGGCCTTGGCGAAGGCGTCGAGATACGGGTCGGCCGGGGCGATCATCAGATGCACGTCGAACACCCGGTCGCTGTGCGGCCGCAGCGCCTTCACCACATCCGGCCCGATCGTCAGGTTGGGCACGAAATGCCCGTCCATCACATCGATATGGATCCAGTCGGCGCCGGCCGCCACGATGGCACGCACCTCCTCGCCCAGCCGGGCGAAGTCGGCGGACAGGATCGACGGGGCGATGACGGTCTTCACAGCTTGGCCTCCATGTCCGGCGGCTCGGCCGAGAACACGCGGCTGGCCCGGATGTCGGCCTCGGCCAGGGTGACGAAATCCTCGACCGTCAGCTCGGGCGGCATCTCGCGCACCAGCCGGTTGGCCTGGCGCAGCCGGGCGCGGTCCAGCGCGTTGCGGATCGACCGACCATTGGCGAAATGCGGCAGCCGGATGCGGCGGGCGACATAGTCGCGGAACGCGGCCAGCGCCTCCGGGCTGAAGCGGTAGTTCTGCCGCGCCAGCATGCCCTCGCCGATCGTGATCAGCTCTTCTTCGGCGAAGTCCGGGAACTCGACATGATGGGCGATGCGCGAGCGGAAGCCGGGGTTGCTGCTGAAGAATTTCTCCATCCGGTCGCCATAGCCGGCGACGATCACCACCAGATCCTCGCGCTGGTTCTCCATCACCTGCAGCAGGATCTCGATCGCCTCCTGGCCGTAGTCGCGCTCGTTCTCCGGCCGGTACAGGTAATAGGCCTCGTCGATGAACAGCACGCCGCCCATCGCCCGCTTCAGGATCTCCTTGGTCTTCGGCGCGGTGTGGCCGATGTACTGGCCGACCAGGTCGTCGCGGGTGACCGAGACCAGGTGCCCGCGCCGGRCATAGCCGAGCCGGTGCAGGATGTCGGCCATCCGCATGGCCACGGTGGTCTTGCCGGTGCCGGGGTTGCCGGTGAAGCTCATATGCAGGGTCGGCGCCTCGGCACCGAGGCCGAGCCGGCGGCGGATGCGCTCGACCAGCAGCAGGGCGGCGATCTCGCGGATCCGGGTCTTCACCGGGACGAGGCCGACCAGGTCCCGGTCCAGCGCCTCGAACACCTCGTCGATCCGGGTCTCGGCGAATTCCTGGGCGAGGTCGATGCGGGTATCGGCCGGCGGCAGGGCCAGGGCGGCTTCGGTCATGGCGGGCCTCTTGGGGTTTCTTGAAGTCGCTGACCCGCATTCCCCCTTCTGTCATTGCCGGGCTTGACCCGGCAATCCAGTGGGCGTCGACAGCCTCTGGATGCCCGGGTCAAGCCCGGGCATGACAGAAAGAGACAGCGGGAAAAGGAGCGGGCCTAGCTGGCAGCCGACGGCAGCAGCCTTGTCGTATACCGGATGCTCCGGCCCTCCACCTCCTGGCGCTCGAGGTGGTAGCGCGCCTCCTCCGTCGGGCGGTTCACCAGGAAGGAGATCCGCAGCGACTCCCATCCCGGCGTGGCGTCGAAGCCGGAGATGCGGATGTAGCGGTCGCCATAGGCCTTGCGGCACGAGTTCAGCTCGATCATCACCGCGGCGGCGTCGCGGATGTCGAACATCGGCAGGTCCCACATCTCCCAATAGGTGTTGCGGGGGTGCGGGTCGTCGGTGAACTCGATGTTCACCGCCCAGCCATTGTCGATGCAGTACTGCACCTGGTCGGTGATCTGCCGGTCGGTCAGGTCGGGCAGGAACGAGAAGCATCCCTGGGTGATGCGCATGGTGGCGGCCTCCTCAGCTGGCGGCGGTGACGGCCGGGACGAAGTCCGGCGTGTCGGTCGAGGCGTAGTCGAAGGTGACGTCCTTCCAGACGTCCAGGGCCTGGCGCAGCGGCTGGCAGTGCCGGGCGGCGTCGACCAGGATCTGCGGCCCCTCCACCTTGGTGTCGCGGCCCTCGTTGCGGGCCAGGATCATGGCCTCCAGCGCGACCCGGTTGGCCTGGGCGCCGGCCTGGATGCCCATCGGGTGGCCGATGGTGCCGCCGCCGAACTGCAGCACCGTGTCCTCGCCCAGATAGTCCAGCAGCTGGTGCATCTGCCCGGCATGGATGCCGCCGGACGCCACCGGCATCACCTTGCGCAGGGACGCCCAGTCCTGGTCGAAGAACACGCCGTTCTCCAGCGTCGCCGGCACATGGTCCTCGCGCAGGATGTCGTAGAAGCCTCGCGTCGTGTTCGGGTCGCCCTCCAGCTTGCCGACCACGGTGCCGGCATGGATGTGGTCGACCCCGGCGAGGCGCATCCACTTGGCGATCACCCGGAACGACACGCCATGCGACTTCTGCCGCGTGTAGGTGCCGTGGCCGGCGCGGTGCAGGTGCAGGATCATGTCGTTGCGCCGCGCCCATTTCGACATCGACTGGATCGCGGTGTAGCCGATCACCAGGTCGATCATGACGATGACGCTGCCGAGCGACTTGGCGAACTCCGCCCGCTCGTACATGTCCTCCATGGTCCCGGCGGTGACGTTGAGATAGGTGCCCTTGACCTCGCCGGTCAGCGCCTGGGCCCGGTTGACCGCCTCCATGCAGTACAGGAACCGGTCGCGCCAATGCATGAAGGGCTGCGAGTTGATGTTCTCGTCATCCTTGGTGAAGTCGAGCCCGCCCTTCAGCGCCTCATACACCACCCGGCCGTAGTTGCGGCCCGACAGGCCCAGCTTCGGCTTCACCGTGGCGCCCAGCAGCGGCCGGCCGAACTTGTCCAGCCGCTCGCGCTCGACCACGATCCCGGTCGGCGGCCCGTCGAAGGTCTTCACATAGGCGACCGGCAGCCGCATGTCCTCCAGCCGCAGCGCCTTCAAGGGCTTGAAGCCGAAGACGTTGCCGATGATCGACGCGGTCAGGTTGGCGATCGACCCCGGCTCGAACAGGTCCAGGTCATAGGCGATATAGGCGAAGTACTGGCCCGGCTGGTTCGGCACCGGGTCGACCCGATAGGCCTTGGCCCGGTACTTCTCGCAGGCGGTCAGCCGGTCGGTCCAGACCACGGTCCAGGTGGCGGTCGAGCTCTCGCCCGCCACCGCCGCCGCCGCCTCGATCGGGTCGACATTGTCCTGCGGCGTGATCCGGAACAGCGCCAGGACGTCGGTGTCCTTCGGCTGGTAGTCGGGCTCCCAATAGCCCATCTTCCGGTATTCCATCACCCCGGCCTTGTAGCGGTCCTTGCCGGTGACGGTGCCGCTCTTGGTGTCGAGTGTCGTGACATTCGTGCTCATGGCGCTCTCCTCTGTGCTCAGGCTGCGGCGCCGACCGCGATGCGCGGGTCCAGCGCACCGGACCGGTAGCGCTTGGCCATCTCGGGCAGGGGCAGGGGGGTGATCTTCGAGGCCTGGCCGGCCGTGCCGAACTGCTCGTAGCGCTCGCGGCACAGCGCCTCCAGCGCCGCCATCGACGGCTGCAGGAACTTGCGCGGATCGAACTCGCCGCGCTTCTCCACCGCGACGCGGCGGATCTCGGCGGCCATGGCCAGGCGGCAATCGGTGTCGATATTGACCTTGCGCACGCCGTGGCGGATGCCGCGCTGGATCTCCTCGACCGGCACGCCCCAGGTCTTCGGCATCTCGCCGCCGAAGCGGTTGAACTGCTCCTGCAGCGCCTCGGGGACGGAGGACGAGCCGTGCATCACCAGGTGGATCTCGGGCAGCCGCTGATGGATCGCCTGGACCACATGCATGGCCAGGATCTCGCCATCCGGCCGGCGCGAGAACTTGTACGCGCCGTGCGAAGTGCCCATGGCGATGGCCAGGGCGTCGACCCGGGTCTCGCGGACGAAGGCCACCGCCTGGTCCGGGTCGGTCAGCAGCTGGTCGTGGCCCAGCGCCCCTTCCGCGCCATGCCCATCCTCGGCCTCGCCCTGCCCGGTCTCCAGGCTGCCGAGCACGCCGAGCTCGCCCTCCACCGAGACGCCGACGGCATGCGCCGTGGCCGCCACCCGGCGGGTGATCCCGACATTGTAGTCGTAGCTGGCCGGGGTCTTGGCGTCGGCCTCCAGCGACCCGTCCATCATCACGCTGGTGAAGCCGTGCTGGATGGCGGACAGGCAGGTGCCGTCGTCATTGCCATGGTCCTGGTGCAGGCAGATCGGGATGGCGGGATGCATCGCCTCCGCCGCCTCCACCATCTTCGCCAGCATCAGGTCGCCGGCATAGGACCGGGCGCCGCGGCTGGCCTGCAGGATCACCGGCGCGTCGGCCTTCTGCGCCGCTGCCATGATCGCCAGGATCTGCTCCATGTTGTTGATGTTGAAGGCGGGCACGCCGTAGCCATGCTCGGCGGCGTGGTCCAGAAGCTGTCGCAGMGTGATGCGGGCCATCGGGGTCCTCCTAGGGACGGTCGGGGCAGGGCTCGGTTTCCGGGCTTTCACCGTCATTGCGACCCCGGCCTTGAGCCGGGGGAAGCAATCCATCGGGCAGCAAGAGCGGAGGCATGGATTGCTTCGTCGGCTTCGCCTCCTCGCAATGACGGTGGAGAAGAGGGGGGAGGGTATCGGGTCACACCGCGTGCACGCCCTGGGCGGCCTTGACCATGTGGAAGGCGACCAGGAGCTGGGTAAGGGCGAGGGGGTGGCTGATGCTGCGGCCGAGGGCGCCGTCATAGCGGCCGAGGCTGTCGCGCAGGTGGCTGGCCTCGGGGATGTGCTCCCAGAGATACTCCTCCACCCGCTCGGCCCGGCGGTCGGAGATCGAGCCGCGGATGTCCAGCACGTCGACCGGCTTGCCCTCGTCGCGGGTCAGCTCGAAGCCGACGCTGCCGTCGCCCACCGCCTCGATCAGCCGCGAGAAATTCGGGTGCGGCAGGGTCGGGCGCAGGATATGGGCGACGTCCAGCCGGTGGTCGGTCTCCGGCGCCCCGGCCTGGGAGTTGGCGCCCGGCGGCCGCTGGAAGCGGATGACGATGTCGGCGAACAGCCGCTGCGGCCGGATGAAGGTCGGGCTGTCGAATTCCCGCTTCTTCAGCGATTCCAGCACCTGCTCGGCGGTGTAGCCGCGCTTGCTGGTGTCGCGGTGCACCTTCCAGCGCACCCGCAGCTCCTCCTCGGGGTCGAGGTAGATCTTGACGTCGTAGCAGTCGCGCATCGCCCTTGTGGCGTAGCCCAGCAGTCCTTCCGCGACCACGAACTCCTTCGGCTCGATGTATTCCGGCCGGTCCAGCGTGCCCTGGTCGTGGTTGTAGATCGGTTTCAGGATCGGCTGGCCCTGGCGCAGCAGGTGCAGGTGCTGCTCCAGGATGTCGACATAGTTGCCGGCGGGGTCGAGGGCCGAGACCCCGTTGCTCGCCCGCTCGCGCCGGTCGTAGCGGTGATAGTCGTCGGTGCAGATCAGGGTGCAGCGCTGCGGCCCCAGGATCTCGGCGATGCCGCGCGACAGGGTGGTCTTGCCGGCCGCGCTGTCACCGACGATCCCGAGGATGATGGGCCGGTCGAAGGAGGGCTTGGACATTCTGGTCTCCCATCTCGGGTCGTGATCGGCGAGCCTCGGGCGCGGCTCGGAAGGATTGGGCCAGCTCCGCCCGGCGGCCTGCGGCTCGCCCCCTCCCTCGGGGGGAGGATTGAGGGAGGGGGCTGCCTCCGCCCTGGGTGTCGTCGCGGCTGTGGGCGGAGGGGTGGGGATGGGTGGTGGGGCCGGAGTGCTCATGCGCCGCCCCGGTGCCGTCGGGTGCCTCTCCCGCTTGCGGGAGAGGTCGGAGACGCGAAGCGGCTCCGGGTGAGGGTTCTTTGTCGAGGCCTGGGCCGGCCCTCACCCGGTCTCGCTGCGCGAGCCCGACCTCTCCCGCAAGCGGGAGAGGCAATCCGAGCCCGGCGGGGCAGGTGCGCGCTCACCGCCGCACCTCCGGCGTCTCCACATACGTCGTCAGCACCTGCCACCGCCGGTCCGGCGCCGTCAGCATCAGCGACTGGGTGCGGGTGCTCGCCCCCCGCCGCGACACGCCCTCGAACAGCAGGCCGGTGGTGATGCCGGTGGCGGCGAACCACACCTTGTCGCTGCGCACCAGCTCCTCCACCCCCCACCAGCGGCGGGTGTCGAGGCCGGCCTGGGCCACGGCGGCGCGCTCATGCTCCAGCTGCGGGTCGATGCGGCCCAGGAACTCTCCCCCCAGCGCCCGGATGGCGCAKGCCGCCAGCACCCCTTCGGGCGTGCCGCCGGTGCCCATCAGCGCGTCCACCCCGCCGCCCGGCATGGCGGCGACGATGGCGCCGGCCACGTCGCCGGCGGGGTACAGGGCGACGCGGGCGCCGGCGGCGTGGATCTCCTCCACCAGCCGGCGGTGGCGCGGCTTCTCCAGCACATAGATCGACAGTTCGGAGACGGGCTTGCCCAGCGCCTCGGCCAGCACCCGCAGCTTGTCGCGGGTCGGCGCCAGCGGGTCGATCCGGCCCTTCACCGCCGGCGGGCCGGCGAACTTCTCCATGTAGAAGGCGGGGCCGGGGTCGAACATCGCGCCCTGCGGCGTCATGGCGACTGCCGCCAGCGCGTTGGTCTGGCCGTTGGCCAGGTGGCTGGTGCCGTCGACGGGGTCGACCGCGATGTCGACCGCCAGGCTGCTCTCGGCGCCCAGGCCCAGCCGTTCGCCCTTGAACAGCTGCGGCGCCTCGTCCTTCTCGCCCTCGCCGATGACGATGCGGCCGTCTATGTCGAGATGGTTGAGGACGGTGCGCATGGCGTCGACCGCGGCGGCGTCGCCCTCGTCCTTGCGGCCGCGTCCGATCCAGTCGAAGGCGGCGCGGGCGGCGGCTTCGGTAACGCGGCGCAGCGCGTAGATGAAGCCGTCCTCGGCAATCGCTGCACCGGTCATGCGCATCTCCACCCGATATCCGCGCTCCGGCCGGGGCCGGGTGCGGGGCAGGGAGTCTGTCGCTCCCCAGGACGATCAGGATCAGGGAGAGGACAGCGGACCGGAACGCCCACCCGGGTGGGCCGGCGCGATCTTACGGGTGGGGCGGGACCTGCCCGGATGGGTGGGATGAGATTGATCAGTTTCCGAAGCCAATAGCTCCTATGGCCTTTCCGTGCTGTCGGAAACTCCGTAAAAGGCTAGCTTCCTAGGTTGTCATCGCCTGTCCGGTTTTGGAAAGAAGCTCTTGCCAATTAGAGGTTCGATATGTCGGAAACCGTATTCGACGTTTTCAAGGTCAATGGCTTACCATCCGTAACGTATGTGGAAAGAAAAAATGGAGCCCTTGAGAAAAGGCTCAAGGATGCATTGAATGCAAAAGGACAATTGTGCTTGGTTACCGGGCCGTCAAAAACAGGAAAGACCACACTTTATCGAGAGGTATTAAAAAATCGAAATGAGATACCTCTCATAGTCGCGTGCCATAACAGCAAGACCTGCGATACAATTTGGAAAGAGGCATTAGAAAAAGTCGATTTTGATCGAGTTCAGTCCACTAAGCGAGCTTCTGGCGGAAGCATAGGCGGTGAAGTGGAAGTTTCTGCCAAATTAAATTGGGCGTGGCTTGCGCAGGCTACAGCTAAGACTAAGGCAATTTTATCGAGTACGAAAAATGAAGAAGAAACCAGATTAAAAATATTGTCCGAGCCGGGGCCGGATATTTTAATTCCGATTCTGAGAAACACAAACTATGTTCTAGTGATAGAAGATTTTCACTATCTAGATGATTTTGAAAAGAAAATTTTGTTTCAAAAATGGAAACAATTTGTTGATAGTGAAGTTTCAGTTATAGTGCTAGAAACTTCTCACAATGCAATAGATATTGCTTCCAACAATAAGGACTTGGTAGGAAGAATAGCTCATATAGATATTGGTCATTGGGAAAAATCAGACTTAAAGAAAATATGTCATCTTGGATTCAATCATATTGGGGTGGCGGTGCGCGAGGCATACCACGATTTTGTTGCGACCGAAGCCGCGGGATTGCCGATTGTGGTGCAACAGATCTGTCAGTCTTTGTTTACCGAAAAAAACTTATATAGCATTGCCGAAATAAAGAAATCAAAAATTTTTATTGATAAAAAGCATATAGAAAGTTGTTGTCACGCGGTAGCGGGTATAAATTATAAATCATTTGAGACATTCTACCGGACTCTTATAACCGGACCACGTGAGAAATCCAGAAAGTACAAAACATATGAGCTTGTTTTAGCCTGCTTTACACTTGATCCTATTTCGTTCTCTCTGAGACGATCTGAATTGGCATCTCGACTAGATAGGCTTGATCTTCCTAGTGTTGAATTTCCGCCTGCCGCATCTATAAATTCTACACTCGGTGCTCTAAAGAAGTTTCAACAAAAAAGAGAATTCGAACTTCTCGAGTGGAGACCATCAGAAGATACGCTCTACATATTGGAGCCAACATTTCTGTTTTATGTTAGATGGAGGAAGCCAAAAAATACGGAAGCTCTGCAGTTGGATTTGTTTGAGCAGCTGATTTCAGCTTCTAAGGATAGAGAAGATGTTGATGGTTCATGAAATTGAGAAAGCATTATATAAATGAAACTCATTCTTCCCAGACTTATTTCGTGTGACGAATCCGGGTTTACCGGAAACGACATGCTAAATAAGGAGCAGCCGTTTTTTGCTTATGCTTCTCACGATTTGGAACTCGCCGAGGCAGAAGCTTTAGTTGCCGAGGCTAGAGGTAGATTTCCAATACAGATGAAAGAACTTAAATCTTCGAAATTGTTAAAAACCAATCGTGGACGAGATTTTTTGGAGCACATTTTGGCAAGAATCGAAGGTAGATATATTGTGACTATATATGAGAAAAGATTAAGTATAATGTGTAAACTATTTGAGTATATTTATGAACCCGTACTTCAGAATAATAATTATATTTTCTATAAAAATAAC
The DNA here is from genome assembly GCF_052113205.1 of Inquilinus sp. YAF38. Taxonomy (NCBI): domain Bacteria; kingdom Pseudomonadati; phylum Pseudomonadota; class Alphaproteobacteria; order Rhodospirillales; family Rhodospirillaceae; genus Inquilinus; species Inquilinus sp. YAF38. The sequence goes on from NZ_JBFRCU010000006.1 coordinate 47,157, forward strand.
ATGCACCGCTTCGTTGCAATGTATCTTTACATGCAACTGATTGATGCGCCTATGGTCGATCTCATAGCGGAATTCGAGAAATTTATGCGCTCTCTTGACCCATCAGATGCTCCAACATTCTTCAGCCATGACATAAATTTAGAAAATGATGATCTTCTCAACACCATAATCCGATTTGCTAGGGGATATAACGTAACGATAGTTCATGAGGCTAGAGATTTGATGGGTATTGGAGATTCAGGGAAATGGATATTGGATCTAACGTCATCGGCCGTTTTTAGTCACCTAACGGCTTGGGGAGAAAGACACGATATATTAGAAGTGGTCTGCGATGATTCTAAACCTCTCTTATCGATAGTGGGCTTCTTTGATGCTATGATCAATCGGCCTGACAGGGTATCGACTGATTTGTTTAACAAGGAACGGAATATAACTTGGAATATGTCAAAGCCGATTGCTTTTACGTCTTCCGATTCTCATCCCGGAATACAGATCGCTGATCTGATAGCGGGGGTTGCTGCAAATATACCAACAAAAAGTGGGAATTCAAATTATGCCAATTTGCTAAATAAGGTTGTAAGACATTTACATGAAGATATAATAATGCCGGATTTTGACGTCCTAAAAGGAGATCAGGCTTTAATAAATTGGCTTGTGCTTTTGGAGTTAGCTGCTAGAGCAGACAGAGGAGATGATCCTCTTTACGGAATTGAGGATATATATTCTCTTGCCAGGCGATCGTTGCCGGGACTCCGCGCTAAAATTGGCGATTTCAACGCATAGCATGTCTTCTATATCTCTTCCCCTCGTGGTGCCCTTCATCCCCTCTCCGTCTCCGGCACATCCACCTCCGCCAGGCTGATCGGCCGGAACCCGTCCTTCCGGCTCCAGTCGAGATGGCCGCCCAGGCGCTCGACCAGGGCGGCGGCGTCGGTCTGCGGCAGGTTGACGGTGGCCAGCGCTTGCGCCGTCGCCCGGAGATAGAGCACCGGCGTGACGCCGATATGGCCCGAGCCGCGGTCCAGCAGGTCGGCCTGCATCACCACCTCGATCTCCTCGACCGGCAGGGCGGCCAGGCATTCCGCCGCCACCCGCACCGCGGCCGAGCAGATGGTGTCGCGGTGCAGCTCCAGCATCCGGCCCGGCGCCAGCGGCTTGACCGAGGCCTTGCCCGATTGCAGCAGCGTCACCGACCGGTCCGGCAGATCCTCCAGGTCCAGCCCGTCGATCATGGCGACGATCCGCCCGCCCGCGACGAAGACGAGGTCCAGCCCCTCGACCGAGAAGGGCAGGTCGCCCAGCCGGGTGAAGCGGCCCAGCGCCTCCGCCACCGCCGCCGGGTCGCGCGCCACCAGCCGCCGGGCGAAATCGATCTCGTCCCGGCGCGCCTCGGCCTGCTGCCGCCGCGCCTGGAACTCCGCCTCGTCGCGCACCCGCGCATCCTCCACCGCTGCGGTCAGCTCGACCTGGCGCCGCTTGGCCCCGCCGAAGGTGCGGGYGAACCAGCCGGGCTTGTAGGCCTCCTGCTGCCGCCGCGCCGCCGCCTCCTGCACAGCACTCCGCTCGGGCTCGGCCGGCGGCGCCGCCGCGGCGAGGTCGTGCCAATCGCGGCGCGGCAGCTGGACCCGGTGGGCGCCGGTCAGGGCCTCGATCAGCCGGTCGTATTCCTCGGCGGCGGAGGCCGCGGCCTCCTGCTCCGCCTGCTTCTGCGCCGCCTTCTCATAGGCCAGGCGCCGGCGCTCCGCGCGCTCGTCCTCGCGGCGCACCGCCCGGATGCTGCTCGCCATTCCCCCTCCCCGAACCGACCCCTTCAACCCTTGCGGCGGATTGTGGAGAATGCAAGGCGCAGCCAGTGCCGAGGTGATCGCCATGAGCCCCATCCCCGCCCGGGACGCGATGGTCAATCTCTATGTCCGCGACGTGGAAGGCCTCGCCGCCTTCTACCGCGAGGCCTTCGGATTTGCCGAGACCTTCCGGACGCCGCGCGAGGGGCCGCCGGTGCATGTCGAGCTGCGGCTCGGCGCCTTCGTCCTCGGCTTCGCCTCGATCGCGGCGGCGCAGGCGATGCACGGCCTGCCGCTCGAATCCGGACCCTCCGGGCCGGCAGGCCCGCCGCGCGGCGAGATCGCGCTGTGGACCGAGGATGTCGACGCGGCCGCCACGGCACTGGTCGCCCGCGGCGCGCGCCTGGTCTCGCCGCCGCATGATTTCATCGGCACGGTGCGCGCCGCCTGGCTGGCCGACCCCGAGGGGAACCACATCCAGCTGGTGATGAAGCTGACTCCGGCGCAGGAGATATGACCGTGACCGACCTCCCCACCCGCTACCGCGCCTATATCGACTGCCTGAACCGGCAGGACTGGGCGCGGCTGGGCGATTTCGTCGACGAAGCGGCGCGCCACAACGGCCGCCCCTTCGGCCTGGCCGGCTATCGCGCCATGCTGGAGCAGGATTTCCGCGACATCCCGGACCTGCGCTTCGTCATCGGGCTGCTGGCCTGCGACCCGCCTTTGGTCGCCGCCCGGCTGGACTTCACCTGCTCGCCCAAGGGCCGGTTCCTCGGCCTCGACGTCAACGGCCGCACGGTCTCGTTCAGCGAGAACGTGTTCTACGAGTTCCAGGGCGGGAAGATCGTCCAGGTCTGGTCGGTGCTCGACAAGACCGCGATCGAGGCGCAGCTCGAGCGCCCGGCGCGGTGAGCTGCTGCAACGCACATCGATCGACAATGTCGACGGCGGACGTACGAACAGATTGCCTCTCCCGCTTGCGGGAGAGGTCGGACATCCGAAGGATGTCCGGGTGAGGGGATAGCGGCCTCGCCGAAAGCACAGCTTTGTCAGGACCGAGCGCATGACCCGCCCGATCCTGAAACACAGCCACTGGTCGCGGCCGAGCCGCCCTCACCCGGTCTCGCTGCGCGAGCCCGACCTCTCCCGCAAGCGGGAGAGGCAATTTAGCAGCGCTCGGAGATGTGTGAATCCGATAGCCCCAGGGAGAGGTGCAGGGCCGCGGCTCCTGTTTCCCTCTCCTCGGGGAGAGGGAGGGGCCCGCCGCGTTGGCGGCGGGAGGGTGAGGGGGAGGGCCGGACGCCAGACTTCTACGCACCCCGCCTCACGCCGCCGCGTGGCCGATGTCCGGGCGGCGGACGATCCGGCTCATCGCCTGGCTCCAGGCATCCGCCTGCTGCGGCGGCCGCGGCGGGACGAAGGAGCGGTAGCTGCGGAACGCCAGGCGGTCATCCAGCCGCCGGGCCGGGGGCGGCTCGCGGCACATCACCCAGCTGGTCAGCTCGACCGCGCCGTGCTGGCGCAGGCTGTCGCCGCGGACCAGCAGCACCCAGCGGCCGGAATCGTCGAAATAGCCATGGTCGATGGCGTCGATCTCCACTTCGGGCGCGCCCGGCTGGCGCAGCGCCGCGGTCGAGGAATGCTTGAACGGCGCCGGCGACATCGGGTCGAAGCCGGCCAGGGTGAAATTGGTCCGCACGGCGAAGCTCCCGCCGGTCTCCGCCGCGCCGGCGGGCAGGATGCCGCGCACCAGCACCAGCGCGTTGAACGGCTCGGGCCCCGGGACGGCGCTGCGCAGCACCGGCTGCAGCTCGATCTCCAGCCCGGGGTCGTCGGGATCGGCCGGCGGGGCGGCGAGGCGGATCGGATCTCTGGCGTCGAGCATCTGCATGATGGCGTCTCGGAAGCCGTTGCGAGGAAGCCCTTCCGATGACAGCCAACCACGCCCCGCCCGCCCGGGTCGTCCTACGTTCGTAGGACGCCGGGCGGAATATTTGCGGGGGGTTGCGTTGGCGCAGCCGGGAGACCAACAGATTGCCTCTCCCGCTTGCGGGAGAGGTCGACAGCGCGAAGCGCTGGCGGGTGAGGGGATTTTGTCGAGGCCGGGACCGGCCCTCACCCGGTCGTCCTGCGGACGCCCGACCTCTCCCGCAAGCGGGAGAGGCACTACCAGAGATGTCGACAGACCTACCCCCGATCCCGACCCAGCAGCACCGCCACCGCCTGCGCCCGGTTGGCGGCGCCCAGCTTCTCGTACAGGTTGCGCAGGTGGAACTTGACCGTGTTCGGCGACAGGCCGAAGCAGCGGGCCAGCCCTTCGTTGCTCAGCCCCTCGGCCAGCCGCTCCAAGAGCTCGCGCTCGCGGCCGGTCAGGCAGGCCAGCGGGTCGGCCGCCGCGGCCCGGCCGAGGTCGAGGAAGGGGAACATCATCCGGCCGCGCGCCACCTCGGCCACCACGTCCAGCAGCCGCTCCGGCGGCTCGGATTTCGACAGGAAGCCGGCGGCGCCCAGCCGCATCGCCATCCGCGCCACGCCCAGATCGGCGCCGGTGTAGACGACGATGCGGGGAAGCGCCCTCCCGGCAAGCGCCAGCGCCTTCAGCGCCTCCAGCACGGCGCGGCCGTCGCCATTGACCATCACCCAGCCGATGATGCCGACATCGAACTCGAACCGCGTGACGGCGTCGAGGAAGCGCTCGCCGTCGCTGGCCGAGACCACCAGCTCGAACCGCCGGTCCTCGCCGAACAGCGACTGCAGCCCGCGCAGCACCAGCGGGTTCTTGTCGGCGAAACCGATGCGGATCGGGTTCGCCTCCGCCCCGCCCAGGGCGGGGGTCAGGTCGGTCAGGGGCGGGGACAGGGTCCTGGTCATCCGGTGTCGCGGCAAGGGTTCCGCCGGATGCTATCCCGTCCGGGCCCCCGCTGTCCGTCGTCCTTGCGACCAAGACGCCGGGGCAAAGCGGCGCGGCTGCAGTGTGAACGCGATGTGCTATTGCGTTAACGCGCGAGTCTCGTTCATGCTATGTTCTATGGATGAGGCGAAATCCGAACCGATCCGGCCGACCGACCCTGACATGCATTGGACGGGCTGGGCGCTGACCACGCTGCGCGAGGCGGCGGAGATCGACATGCGCTGCAAGCGGCTGACCGAGCGGCAGCAGGAGCGGGCGCATCACGACCCGAAGGCGCCGCCGCCGGCTTTCGGCCTGATCCAGGCGCGGCTGACGCGCTCGGTGCGGCTGACGGTCGCCCTGACCGACCGGATCCGCAACGGTTTCATGACCCGGCGGGACGAACGCAAAGCCTCGGGCGAGGAAGCCCGCCGCCGGCAGCGGCGCGAGCGCGCGGCGCAAATGGTCGGCGAGGCGACGGCGCAGCCCGAGCGCGGAATCGACGCCGAATGCATGCGGGCGATGGCGTGGGAGTCGCTGGTCGAGGACGAGATGCTCGACGCGCAGTTGGACACGCTGTCGGCGGAAGAATTGGTGCGGGAGGTCTGCCGCAAGATCGGCCACCCGCCGGTCCGGCTGCCGCAGAGCTGGGACGAGGGCTGCGAGATGACGCCCGTCCCGCCGCGGGAGACCGAGGCGGCCGACCGCGAGACCAAGGACGACTGGTCCGCGGAGTCGGGCGAGGCCGACACCGGCCGGCCCATGCCGGAACCGCCGAATCCGGACAGCAGCTAAGCGTCTGCGACCCGACCGCGTAGGTTGGGTTCGCATCGCGAACCCAACATCCCGCCGTCGCGCCATTGTTGGGTTCGCGTGCCGCGAACCCAACCTACGAAGCAATCACCAGCCATCCACTCTCCCCCTCCCCTCGCGGGWGGGGGCAGGGGGGAGGGGCTGCGCGCGGCTTCCGCATCCATGACCGCCGAGTGTTACCGCCGTCGCCAAGATGCCCGCGACGGTTTTCCCGGCGCGTGGGAGAAACGGGCGGGGCATGATGTGAGAGTGACGCTATGAAATCCGGCCCGTCCGACAACCACGCCGTGGTGATCGACTATCTGGTCGCGCTGGGAGTGCTTCGATCGCTGCCCCCGCCGGCGAATGACGAGCTTTCGCGCCTCGGGAGCACGACGGAGCCGGTTCCCGGCGGCAGCGAGGCACCGGCGGCGCCACGGCACGTCTTCGCCGGCCTGCGCGACCACGGCCGCAAGGTCGGGAAGTTCAAGCAGCGGCGATCGACCGGCAAGCTGACCGTGCAGGCCTTCGACCAGGAAGGATTCGGCATCACCCAGCAGGCGCTCGACCGGCAGAACCGCATCGGCTACTGCGTCGGGATCTCGATGAAATGGGCCGCGCTCCAATTCGCGGCGCCGGGCCTGGATGCCGGGCAGGCCGCCGCCGAGGTCGAGCAGCGCGAAGGCGACATCCACGATCGGAACGCGCAATTCGTGTTCGACGGCGCTCTCGGCAAGCTCAAGGGGCTGCGCTCCGCCGACTATGACGATCCGCTGCAGGCGATGCTGGCGGAATTCGGGGCCGAGCGTCTGTCGGGCGACAGGCTCGCGGGGATCCTGCATCCGCCGGGTGATGCCGACCAGGTTCCGGCGGCCACGGCCCTGGCGCAGGCGTGCCGGGATGACGACCTGCTGCCGCCGGGCGGAACCGTGATCGTCTTCCTCGCGGTGACGCGGCCGGGTGAGGCGGAGCGGCCGGGGCACGTCATCTCGCTGCGTCGCGACGGGGACGGGACGCTGCGCTTCTTCGACCCGAATGCCGGCGAGTATGTGGTCGACCGGCCCGGCCCCTTCTTCGCGGCCTGGATCCGGTCCTACCGGGACGGCCGGGGTGCCGAGCTGGAATTCGACACCAGCCGGATCATCGACGGCTTCTACCGCCTCGGGCCGCTGAGCCCGCCGCTGGACGACCCCGATTGGGAGTCGGACAGCAGCGAGAGCGACGAGGAGACCTAGCGGCTACTTCACCACGCCCCTACTTCACCACGAACGTCCCGCGCATGCTCTCGCCCTCGGTTTCCGGGGCCAGGAAGGTGAAGGTGCCGGGGCGGATCGGCACGAAGGTGATGGTGGCCTTGCCGGCGTCGTCGAACTCGATCGAATCCAGCCCCAGCGGCCGGATCTCGATCTTGTTGACCACCACCTCGTTGATCCAGATGTTGCGGAAGAACTCCGGCGCGGCGATGCCCAGCTCGGCGGTGCCGTCGGCCTCGATGCTCCAGCGATAGTATTTGCCGGCCTCCAGCTCATAAGGCTTCTCGGGGAAGGCCAGGCCGGAGGACAGCTTCAGCGTCTCCAGCGTGGTCGGGCGGGTGGTCAGCCCGGCCTGGGCCGCGGCGGGCCCTGCCAGTCCGAGCGCCAGCAGCAGGCCGGCCGCCGCCGCGATCGTCGGTGCACGCATCTTCAGGCTCCCTCCGTCTCCGGCGGCCCGTTCTCCGGAACCCGCCCGTTCGGGTGAGTATGGCGGCCCGGGGATGCTAGGTCCGTTGTCCTTTGGTCCAAGCCGGGCGCGGCCGGTGTATGCTCTGCGCAGCGATCACGATCGGGGGAAGAGACATGCGGCACAGCGGACCGGGACCCGGCTGAGATGGGGCGCAGCCTCGACCGCCTCGCCGCCTCGGTCGTCGACGGCATCCTCGACGACATCGCCGCCGGCCGGCTGAACCCGGGCGAGCCGCTGGCGCCCGAAGCGGCGCTGGCCGAGCGCTTCGCCGTGTCCAAGCCGGTGGTGCGCGAGGCCATGGCGCGGCTGGCGGTGCAGGGCGTCGTCGCCATCCGCCACGGCCGGACGACCGTGGTGCAGCCGCTGTCGGGCGGCGCCGTCGGCGACCTCTTCGCCACTCTGGCCCGCGCCTACGGCATCGCCCCGGCCGAGTTCTCCGCCCTGCGCCGGGCGGTCGAGATCGAGATCGCCGGCCTGGCCGCCGCCCGCGCCGACGCCGAGGACGTCGCCGGGCTGATCGAGGCGGTCGAGCAGATGGCGTCGGAGATCCGCACCATCGATCCCTGGGTCGAGGCCGACCTGCTGTTCCACCGCCGCCTCGCCGCCATCGCCGGCCAGCGCCTGCTGGCCCATCTGCTGCAGGCGCTCGAGGCCTCGACGCGCGAGACCATGCGCAACGCCAAGCTGAAGCGCGACCTCGCCACCACCCAGCGCGCCCTGCGCTGCCACATCGAGCTGGCCGAGGCGGTGCGTGCCCGCGACCCCGACCGCGCCCGCGCCCTGATGGTCGCCCATTTCGACATCGTCGCCGATCTGGATGGACCGTGAGGGGTCAGCCGCCGACCATGAGGCGCACCACCTCATCCGCATCCGTCTCGGCGGTCCGGCGCTCGCCGGCCTTGATGCCGCGGCGCAGCACCACGATCCGGTCCGCCACCGCGAAGATGTCGCCGAGATTGTGCGAGATGAAGACCACGCCCTTGCCCTGCGCCTTCAGCGCCTGGACCAGGGCCAGCACCTTGCGCTGCTCCGGCACGCCCAGCGCCGCGGTCGGCTCGTCCATGATCAGGATCCGGGCGTTCCAGTAGATCGCCCGGCCGATCGCCACCGCCTGGCGCTGGCCGCCGGAGAAGGTCGCGACCGGCGCCTCCAGCCGTTCGACATGGAAGTCCAGCCGCGCCATGGTCGCCCGCGCCGCCTCGGCCATGTGGCGGCGGTCCAGCACCGGCAGGAAGCCGAACAGCCGCCGCTTCGGCTCACGGCCGAGGAAGATGTTGGCGCCGATCGACAGGTTGTCGGCCAGCGCCAGGTCCTGGTAGATCGTCTCGATGCCGCGGGCCCGCGCGTCCTGCGGCGTGGCGAAGGCGACCGGCTCGCCGGCCAGCACGATCTCGCCCTCGTCATGGCGATGGACGCCGGAGATCGCCTTGATCAGCGTCGACTTGCCGGCCCCGTTGTCACCCGCCAGCGCCAGCACCTCGCCGGCCGCGAGGTCGAGCGACACCCCGCTCAGCGCCTGGACCCCGCCGAAGCGCTTGGACAGGCCGCGGACCGACAGCAGTGGCTCAGTCATCCCGGCGTCCTTGCGCGAGCCGGCGCTGGCTCTGGTCGACCAGCACCGAGATGATGATGACGACACCCACGGCCACGAACTGCCAGAACGGCTCGACGTCGATGAACACCAGCCCGTACTGGATCACGGCGATGACCAGGGCGCCGGCGATGGTGCCGCCGATCGTGCCCGACCCGCCGAACAGGCTGGCGCCGCCGATCACCACGGCGGCGATCGAATCGAGCAGCAGCGGCTCGCCCGCCTGGGCCGCGCCGGCGTTGAAGCGGGCGGCGTACAGCGATCCCGCCAGCCCGGCGCAGACCGCGGCCAGCAGGTACAGCCGGATGGCGTGGCGCCGCACGTCGATCCCGGCGCGCAGCGCCGCGTTGCGGTTGGCGCCGATGGCATAGGTGTGCTGGCCGAAGCGGGTCTGCGACAGCAGGTAATGCATCGCCAGGGCGGCGATCACGGTGATCAGCACCACGGTCGGGATGCCGGCGACCCGGCCGTTGCCGATGGTGGCGAACCAGCTGTTGACCACCGGCACCGTGGTGCCGCCGGCGATCAGGAAGGCGGCGCCGCGGGCGACGCCGTACATGCCCAGCGTGCCGATGAAGGGCGGCACCTTGAGATGCGCGATCAGCCAGCCATTCACCAGCCCCGGCACGAAGGCCACGGCCACGCCGGCGAGGAGGCCCAGCAGCATCGCCGGCACCGGGCCGAGGCCGATCACCGGCCCGAGATTGGCGGCATGGGCCGCGACCACCGAGGCCAGCCCCATGGTGAAGCCGACCGACAGGTCGATGCCGGCCGAGATGATGATGAAGGTCTGCCCCAGCGCCAGCAGCAGCGGCGCCACCGCGAAGACCCCGATCGACTGCAGGTTGTACGGGTTCAGGATGAAGGTCGTGTCGTAGACGATCCGGGCCCAGGCCTCGAAGAACACGACCAGGAGAATCAGGAACAGCCAGGCCCGCAGCTCCGCCACCCGGAGCAGGAAGGCCCGGCCGCTGCTGGTGGCAGGGGAGGGGATCGAGGAGATCGACATCGGCACCCGGCTCCTGGTCGGAAAAGGCCAGGCCGCCCGGGACGGCGGCCTGGCGGCTCGTCACGCGGCGGATCAGCCGGTGTAGAGGAACCGTGCCACCTTCGGGTCGTCGACATTGGTCTTGTCCATCACCGTGAAGCCGGTGCCGATCGCGGTCGGCACCGACTGCTCGGTCAGATGGGCGAAGGCGCTGATCACGCCGAACCAGCCGATCTCCGCCGGGTGCTGGGCGATGGCGATGTCGACCGTGCCGTTCTTCAGATCCTCGACGATCGATTGCGGCGCGTCGAAGGCCGCGACCTTGAGCGCGCCCGCCTTGCCCGCCTGCTTGACGCCGTTGGCGGCGCCGAGGGCGGAGAACAGGTTGGCGCCGAACACGCCCGCCAGGTCCGGGTTGCGGGCCAGCACCGCCTGCAGCTGCGACGCCGCCTTGTTGGCGTCGTCGTCGTTGAACTGGGTCTCCAGCACCTCGATGCCGGCATGGGCCTTGATCTCGTCCTTGAAGCCCTCCTCGCGCTGGTCGGTGGTGGAGATGCCGGGCTTGACGTTGGAGACGTAGACCTTGCCCTTGCCGCCGATCGACTTGGCCAGCGCCCGCGCCGCGATGCGGCCGCCCAGGATGTTGTCCGAGGCGATGTAGGACAGCGGGAAGTCGGCATTGCCGTCCCCGGCCTGATACACGCCGGTGCCGATGAAGGTGTCGACGGTGAAGACCGGCACCCCGGCATCGGCCGCCTTGCGCAGCGGCTCGATCAGCTGGGTCTTGTCGGTCGGGGCGACCAGCAGGGCGTCGGGCTTGCGCGCGATCACCGCGTCCAGCACCGGCACCTGCAGCACCGGGTTGAACTCGGGCGCCCCCTGGAACACCAGCTCGGCCCCGATCGCCTTGCACGCGGCCTCGGCGCCGCGGCGCATGGTGATGTAGAAGGCGTCGGTCGTCAGGCCGGGGACCAGGGCGATCCTGAAGCTCTTGCCCTGGGCCTTGGCCGAGGTGACCGCCGCGGCGGTGCCGGCGAGCGCGGCCGAGGCGCCCATGAGGGATAGAAGCAGTCTCCGTTCCATCGTTTCCTCCATCTGTCTGGTTGATTGCTTTCTTGGTCTTGGCGCGGGGTCAGGCCGGGACCAGTTCGGCCTTGCGGTCGAAGCCGGCCAGGGCGTGGTTGAGCGGGGTCAGCGTCGCATGCAGCCGCTCGAACACCGAGCGGTGCAGCGCATCGTAGCGTTCGGCGAGTGCCGGATCCGGCGCCACCGTGTGGTGCCGCTGGTCGATCGCGGCGAGGGCGGCGTCCAGATCGGGCCACAGCCCGGCGGCGATGCCACCCAGCAGCGCCGCGCCCAGCGCCGTGGCCTCGGGCTCGTCCACCACCGTGATCGGGCGGCCATAGACATTGGCCTTGATCTCGAGGAACAGGGCGTTGCGCGAGCTGCCGCCGATCGCCCGGATCTCGGTCGGCGGCGTGATCCCCGGCAGCGCCGCCATGGCGTCGACCATCAGCCGTGCCTGCATCGCCAGCCCCTCCAGCACCGCCCGGTACAGCGCGCCGCGATCGGCATGGGCGGTCAGGCCGATGAAGGCCCCGCGCGCGCTGGTGTCCGGGTCGGGCGGCGGGCTGTAGACCAGATGCGGCAGGAACACCACGCCCTGGCTGCCCGGCTCGACCGCGCGGGCCTCCGCGATCAGCGCCTCATGCTCGGCCTGTCCGGTCAGCGAGCGGAACCATTCGACCGCCCCGCCCGAGCTGTTGATGCCGCCGCCGAGATAGGACAGCTGGGTCCCGATCGCGCCCTGGATGAAGCCGCGCCGCATCACCGCCGGGTCGAGCAGCGGGAAGGCCGTCGCCAGCAGCACCGCTTCGGCCGTGCCCAGGCTGTCCAGCAGCATGCCCGGCCGGGTGATCCCGGCGGCGTAGGAGCCGCAGAGATGGTCGTGGCCGCCGGTCGCGACCACCGGCCGCCCGGCCAGGCCGGTTGCCGCCAGCACCTCCGGCCGCACCGGGCCGATCGCGGCGCCGGCGGCCAGGATCGGCGGCAGCAAGGCGGGGTCGAGCCCGGCGAGGCCCAGCAGCTCCTCCGACCAGCGGCGCTCATGGATGTCGAAATACAGGGTGCGCGAGGCCAGGGTCGGCTCGGTCGCGGCCACGCCGGTCAGGCGGAAGGCGATCCAGTCGGCGATGGCCAGCACCCTCCGGGCGCGGCCCATCGCCTCCGGCCAATGCGCCCGCATCCAGGCCAGCTTGCACAGGGTCAGGGTCGGGTCGAGGGCGAGGCCGGTGATCTGGAAGATGCGGTCCGGGCCGATCGTCTCGGCCAGCTCCCGCGCCGCCGCCTCGGTGCGCCGGTCGAACCAGACCAGCGACGGCGCCAGCGACCGGCCGCTGTCGTCGACCAGGACGCAGCTCTCGCCGACGCTGCCGACCGCGAGGCCGGCGACCGGCTTGCCGGCCAGCGACCGCGCCACCTCGGCCAGGCAGTCGGTGACCGCGGCGAACAGGGCGTCGGGGTCGTATTCACCACGGCCGCCCGCCTGCATCCGCGCCGGGGTCGGCCGCGCCGCCTGGGCCGCCCGGCGGCCGCGCGCATCGAAGGCGATGGCGCGGACCGACCGGGTGCCGACATCGATGCCGATCAGGAAGGGCGGATCGAAGCGCGTCGCCATCTCTGGCCCCGCAATGCGTGTCGTCAGCCGGCCAGGCCGCCGGCGGCCATCGCCTCGTCGACGCCCTGGCCGCGATGGATGATCGCCGCCAGCGCGCGCACCACCGCCGCCGGGTCCGGCGCCTGCCAGATGTTGCGGCCGAAGACCACGCCGCGCCCGCCGGCCTGGACCGAGCCGTGCACCACCGCCAGCGCGTCCCGCACCGTCTCCATCTTCACCCCGCCGGCGATCAGCACCGGGGCGGGGCAGGTCGAGGTCACCCGGCGGAAGCTGTCGGCCGAGCCGGTGTAGTAGGTCTTGACGATGTCGGCGCCGAGCTCGAAGGCGATGCGCGAGGCCGAAGCCATGGCGCCGGCATCGAGCGGGTTGGGGATCCGCTCGGCCGGGCAGGGCAGCGCCTCGACCATCACCGGCAGCCCGTCGGTGGCGCAGTCGCCGACCACCCGGGCGACGATGTCGTAGGTCCGCATCTCGACCGCGCCCCCCATGAAGCCCATGACGCAGACGCCGTCGACGCCCAGCCGGCGGGCATCCTCCACCGTGTGCAGCAGGCTCCATTCGGTGTAGCGCAGCCAGTCCTCGCGGTAGCTGCTGGGGCCGCCATCCAGCCGCAGATAGACCGGCAGCCGGCCCAGCAGCTTGTCGCGGTAGTGCTTGATCACGCCGTAGGAGGTCATGATGCCATCGGCGCCGGCTGCGATGACGCGATCCAGCACGGCGCCCGGGTCCTCAAGCCCCGGCACCACGCCGAGCGTGCGGGCGTGGTCCATGGCGATGACGATGCCGCGATCACCGAAGGAGAGTCTGGCCATGCTGCTCACCGGTTCGTTGCGGGAGGTCTTGCTGGCAAAGATGCGCTAACAGGTCGGATGTTAGTTATCTGATATCTTCTGTCAACGAATGATTATTTCGCATATGCGGCATGGATAAGCCGGTTTATGTCTGGTGGAAGGGCCGGACATGGCCGCGATCCTGGGAGAAGCGCCTGCTCTGGCAGCGCAGCATTCACCGTGCCGAGAGGAAAGGTCGTCGTCCGCCGCCTCAGGCGGCGGAGACCGCCCGCATTTGCTCGTCCAGCCAGCCGGTGCGCAGCTCGGGCACCGACGCCAGCAGCAGCTTGGTATAGGCCGCCTGCGGTGCGCGCAGCACCTGCTCGGTCGGCCCGGCCTCGACGGTGCGGCCGTGGCGCAGCACCAGCACCTCATGGCTGATCGAGCGGACCACGCCGAGGTCGTGGCTGATGAACATCAGGGCGACGCCGAGCTCGCGCTGCAACTCGGTCAGCAGGTCCAGCACCGCCTCGCCGACCACGGTGTCGAGGGCGGAGGTGACCTCGTCGCACAGGATCAGCTCGGGGTCGGCGGCCAGCGCCCGGGCCAGGTTGACGCGCTGCTTCTGCCCGCCCGACAGCTCGCCCGGCAGCCGGTCGGCCACCGCCGCCGGCAGGCGCACCAGGTCGAGCAGCCGGTGCAGCCGCTGCCGGCGCTGGCGGTCGCCCTGGCCGTGATAGAAGGCCAGCGGCCGGGCAATGATCTGCGCCACGGTCCGGGCCGGGTTCAGCGCGGTGTCGGCGTTCTGGAACACGATCTGGATGCGGCGCAGCTGGTCGCGGCTGCGGCCGCCCAGCGTGGCCGGCAGGGCCTGGCCGTCCAGCAGGATGCGGCCGCGCGCCGCCGGCAGCAGCCCGGCCACGACGCGGGCCAGCGTGCTCTTGCCGCTGCCGGATTCGCCGATCACGCCGAGCGTGCGGCCGCGCCGGATCGACAGGCCGATGTCCTGCAGCGCGATGACTGGCGGCAGTGCGCCGGGCCGGGCCGCGCCGAAGCCGGCGAGCAGCCCTTCGACCCGCAGCAGCGGCACGGAATCGGCCGGCGCCGCCGCCTCACTGATGGTCCGCCGCGCCGGGGTGGCGGCGGCGATCAGCTGGCGGGTGTAGCCGTCCTCGGGCGCGGTCACCAGGCGCTCGGTCGGGCCGGTTTCCTGCAGCCGGCCGTGGCGCAGCACCGCGATCCGGTCGGCGATCTGGGCGACCACGGCGAGGTCGTGCGAGACGTAGATGCCGGTCGTCTTCCGGGTCCGCACCACCGCCTTGAAGGCGCGCAGCACCTCGATCTGGGTGGTGACGTCCAGCGCCGTGGTCGGCTCGTCGAAGATCACCAGCTCGGGGTCGTTGATCAGCGCCATCGCCGCCATCAGCCGCTGCAGCTGGCCGCCCGAGACCTGGTGCGGGTAGCGGTCGCCGATATGGTCGGGGTCGGGCAGGGCCAGCTCGCGGAACAGCTGCCGCGCCTTCTGCCGCGCGGCCTCGGCGGTCATGGTGCCGTGGATCAGCGCGCTCTCGATCACCTGCGCCATGATGCTGCGCGACGGGTTGAAGGCGGCCGCCGCGCTCTGGGCGATATAGGCGATCTGCCGGCCGCGCAGGCCGCGCAGGGACTTGCGGTCGAGCGCCAGGATCTCGCGCCCGAAGACATTGACCGAGCCGGCGACGATGCGGCAGCCGCCGCGGCAATAGCCCATCGTCGCCAGGGCGATCGTGGTCTTGCCCGAGCCGGATTCGCCGATCAGCGCCAGCACCTCGCCCTGGCGAATGGTGAAGCCGACGTCGTCGACGATCACGGCCTCGCCGCCCTCCTCGGTGCGGGCGGTGACGCGCAGGCCGGAGACCTGGACGGTCGCGCTCATCTCAATGCCCCTCGCGGCGACGGCCGGGCAGGCTGTCGATCAGCAGGTTGACGCCGATGGTCAGCACCGCGATGGCGATGGCCGGCATGATCACGGCCGGCGCGCCCTCGCTCAGCCCCGAGATGTTCTCGCGCACCAGCGACCCCCAATCGGCATTCGGCGGCTGTACCCCAAGACCGAGGAAGCTCAGGCTGCTCAGCAGCAGCACGACGAAGACGAAGCGCAGGCCGAAATCCGCCAGGATCGGCCCGACCATGTTCGGCAGCACCTCCTGCAGCATGATGTAGCCGGTGCGCTCGCCGCGGGCGCGGGCGGCCAGGACGAAATCCTCCGCCGCGATGTTGACGCCGAGCGCCCGGGTGATCCGGAAGCAGCCCGGCAGATAGATGAAGGCCAGGGTCAACACCAGGATCGGGGTGGAGGAGCCGAGGCCCGCCACCAGCACCAGCGCCAGCATCTTGCTCGGGATCGAGGTCAGGGCGTCGAGCGTCCGGCTCAAGAGCGCGTCGGCCCAGCCGCCGACCGCGGCGGCGAACAGGCCCAGGCACACCCCGGCGCCGCAGGCCAGCAGGGTGGCAAGGCCGGCGATGCCAACGGTGTAGCGGGCGCCGAGCAGGATGCGGCTCAGCATGTCGCGGCCGAGATAGTCGGTGCCCAGCGGGAAGGCGGCGCTGACCGGCTTGAACACCTCGTAATCGATCACCGCCCCGGCATCGTAGGGGGCGAAGGCCCAGCCGAAGGCCGCGACCGTGACGCAGACCAGCACGATCGCGGCGCCGATCACGCCGGACGCGGACAGGCGCAGCCGGCGCGGCCGGCGCCGGGGCAGCTCGATGTCGTCGAGTGCGGGCTGGGTCATCGGTGGCGCAGTTTCGGGTTGGACAGGATCGCGGCGATGTCGGCCGCGGTGACCAACAGCAGATAGACCGCGCAGAACACCATGGCGCAGGACTGCACCACCGGCATGTCGCGCATGGCGACGCTGTCGACCATCAGCTTGGCGATGCCCGGATAGTTGAAGATGGTCTCGACGATGATCACGCCGCCCAGCAGGTAGGACAGGCTGAGCGCCACCGCGTTGGCGATGGCGCCGACCGCGTTCGGCAAGGCGTGGCGCAGCACGATGCGCGCCGGGCTGGCGCCCTTCAGCGCCGCCATCTCGACATAGGGCGACCGCAGCGTCTCGATCACCGCGGCCCGGGTCATCCGCGCCATCTGCGCCACCACCACGAAGGTCAGGCTCAGCACCGGCATGGCCACCGCGCGCAGGAATTGCAGAGGCGTGGCGTGGGCCGGGACGAAGGACAGCGCCGGCAGCCAGTGCAGATGCACCGCGAAGATCAGCACCGCGATGGTGGCGACCAGGAACTCCGGCACCGCCACGACCGAGATGGTGGCGGTGGCCACCACCCGGTCGTAGAGCGAGCCGCGCCAGACCGCCGAGGTGATGCCGATCGCCAGCGCCAGCGGCACGGCGACGGCGGCGACGATGGCGGCCAGCAGCAGCGAGCTGGCGAGGCGGGTGCCGATCAGCGGGCCGATCGGCTGGCGGCTGACCAGCGACACGCCCGGATCGCCGGTCAGCATCCCGCCGAGCCAGGCGAGGAAGCGCTGCGCCGCCGGCTGGTCCAGGCCCAGCGCGGTGCGCAGCCCGGCCACCGCCTCCGGCGTCGCGCTCTGGCCCAGGATCGCCTGCGCCACGTCGCCCGGCAGCAGCTGGGTGGCGACGAAGACCACCACGGCGACGAAGACCAGGGTCAACGCCGCGACGACCAGCCGCCCCCCGACCAGCTTCGCGATCTGGCCGTTCATCCGCCTAGCTGTCCAGCCAGACATACTCGCCGAAGCCGTAGCCCATCAGGGCGCCGGTCGGCATCGGCTTCAGGCCTTTCAGATTGCTGGTGTAGGCGTCGAGGTTGCTGATGAAGGTCGGGATCGCCACCCCGGACCCGTCGCGCACCATCACCTGCAGGTCGTGATACATCTGCCGGCGCTTGGCCTCGTCGGTCTCGGCCCGGGCGGCGACCAGCAACTGGTCGAATTTCTCATCCTTCCAGCCGGATTCGTTCCAGGCCGCATCCGACTTGTAGAACAGCGTCAGCAACAGGTCGGCGGTCGGCCGCGGGTTGATGTTGCCGAAGCCGACCGGCGACTTCATCCAGTAATTCGACCAGAACCCGTCCGACGGCACCCGCTGCACGTCCAGCGTCAGCCCGATCTTCTGCGCCTCCTGCTGCAGCAGTACCGCCATCTCCACCGAATTGTCGGCGGCGGGCGAGGCGACGACCGGGATGGTCGAACCCAGCACCCCCGCCTTCTGGAAGTGGAACTTGGCCTGGTCCGGGTCGAAGGGGCGTTGCGGAATGTCCTTGGCGTAGAACCGGTTCGAGGACGGGATCGGATGGTCGTTGGCGATCTCGGCATAGCCGCGATAGATCGCGGACTGGATCTGCTCGCGGTTGATCAGGCTCTTCATGCCCAGGACGAAGTCCGGGCTGCTACCCGGCGTGGCGTCGAGGCGCATGATCAGGTTGGTGTAGTTGCCGGCGCTGGTGTTCAGGACGCCGAAGGCGCCAGTGTCCTGCAACTGCTTGACCGAGCGCGGATTGATGGTCGAGGCCAGATGGACGTCGCCGGACAGAAGCGCGTTGACCCGGGCGCTCTCATCGGCCAAGCCGAAGAACTCGATCTGGTCGAGATAGGGCCCATCACGCCAGTAGCTGTCGTTGCGCACCGCGACCGAGCGCACGCCCGGCGTGAACTCCTGGCACTTGAACGGGCCGGTGCCGACAGCGGTGGTGAAGTCCTTGGTGCCGTCCTTGACGATGTGGAAATGGGCGGTGCCCAGGATCACCGGGAAATCGGCGTTGGGTCCAGACAGTTTGATGCGGACCTCGTTCGGCCCGGTCGCGCTGATCTCCTCCATCGCCGAGGCAAGGGCCTTGGCCTTGCTGCCGACCTCCGGGTCGAGATGGCGCTTCAGCGAGTAGACCACGTCCTCCGCCGTCAGGGCCTTGCCGTCGTGGAAGGTGACGCCCTTCCGCAGCTTGAAGGTCCAGACCGTGGCCTTGTCGTTCTCGATCGTCTCCGCCAGCTCCGGCTGCGGCTCGCCGGCTTCGTCGATCCGGGTCAGCTTGTTGTAGAACAGGTTGCAGCGGACATAATCGGTCGACGCCGTCTGCTTGGCCGGGTCGAGCGTGTCGGCGGTCGAGCTGGTGTAGCCGGCGACGCGGATGCTGCCGCCGCGCTTCGGCGTGTCGGCCAGTGCCCGGCTGGCGTGGGTGAGCACCGACCCGCCGGCGGCCAGGCCCATGCCGGCCATCCCCAGCATGCCCAGCACCTCGCGCCTTGTGGCGCCGCCGCGCAGCGCATCCAGGACCCGCCGGCGCTCGGCGGGGCGCATCGCTTCGAAATCGCTGATCTTCGTCATGCCGCCGTCCCTCTGTTGTGCGGGATCACCGATCCCGAGCTCCCCTGGTTGTTCTGATGCCGGGGCATCCCGGACGCGCGGTGTTCCGCGTCGCCCCTCGCAGCCGCTGATGCCGCGATGCCCAGGTTCCCGTCCGATATGATGGCGGTCATCGTAGGATTGTCAACAATCTTAATGAAGACGATGCCGCCACCGGGCCGGACTATAGCCCGAGCAGGCCGGGCAGGCCGCGGATGTCCTTGATCTCGTGATAGCCGTAATAGGGGTTGGACGGCTCATGCCCGCGGTTGACGAACACCTTGTTGGTGATGCGCAGGTCGTGCGCGGTCATCAGGTCGTAGCGGAAGCTGGAGGAGCAGTGCAGCACGTCCTCCGGTCCGCAGCCGAGCTGGTCGAACATGTATTCGAAGGCCTGCATCCTTGGCTTGTAAGCCTGCGCCTCCTGCGCCGTGTAGGCGGCGTGGAACGGGGCGCCGAGCCTGGCCACGCTGTGCGGGATCAGGTCGGTCATGGAATTCGACAGGATCACCAGCGGGATGCGGCTGGCGACCCTGGCCAGTGCCTCCGGCACATCCGGGTGTGGGCCCCAGGTCGGGATGGCGGCGTAGACGGCGTCGGCATCCTCTTCCCGGAACGGCACCTGCCACAGCTTGCAGCTGCGCTCCAGCGCGTTGCGCACGACCTCGTAATAGGGCTTCCAGGCGCCCAGCGCCTCGTCCAGGCGATAGGCCGAGAAATCGGCGCAGAACGCGTCCAGCCGTGACGCGTCGACCCGGTCGGCATAGATCCGCCGGGCCACGGGGGCCATCTCGAAATAGATCAGGGTGCCGTAGCAGTCGAAGGTGACGTATTTCGGTCTCAGGGCCATGTCCGGTCGCTTTCATGGGATCCGCGATCGGGCCATCCTAGAAGGGGCGGGCCGCACGGCCAGCCCCCTGCATGCCGCATCGCCGGGGCGATCATGCCGTTTGCGGCCAGCCGGATGGCACGACATGCCGATCCCGCGCCGTCCTTCGGCGCGACCGCTTCGGCGTGGCGGGGCAGGATGACGGCGCAATCGGGAGGAGGCGCGGGATGAAACCGGTCGAGGAAATTCTGGCGGATCTGGTGGCGATTCCGTCCGTCTGCCGCACGCCGAACGGGGCGATCGTCGACTATGTCCGTTCGTACCTCGCGGAGCATGGCGTGACGGCCACGGTGCTGCCCGGGCCGGAGGGCGACCGGTCCAACCTGTTCGCCACCATCGGTCCGGCGGAAGTGCCCGGCATGATCCTGTCGGCGCATCTCGACGTGGTGCCGGCCGCGCCGGAGGGCTGGACCGGCCATCCCTTCGCCCTGCGCCAGGACGGTGACCGCCTGTTCGGCCGCGGGTCGGTCGACATGAAAGGCTTCGTGGCCTGCGTGCTGGCCTCCGTGCCGGCCTTGGTCGCGGCCCGGCTGCCCCGGCCGGTGCACATCGCCCTGTCCTATGACGAGGAGGTCGGCTGCGTCGGCGTGCGCCACCTGATCGACCGGCTGCCGCTTCTGTGCGCCCCGCCGTCGGGCTGCATCGTCGGTGAGCCGACCGGGCTGCGCCCGGTGCTGCGGCACAAGGGCAAGATCGCCCAGCGGGTCCGCGTGCGCGGCCGCGCCGGCCATTCCTCCCGCCCCGATCTGGCCGACAACGCCATCCACCTGGCGGCGGAGTTGATGCTCGCGGTGCGGGACGAGGCCCGGCGGATCGAGGCGGAGGGCCCGTTCGACGACCGAGTCGCGCCACCGGTCTCGACGCTGCAGGTCGGCATCGTGTCCGGCGGCACCGGGGTCAACATCGTGCCGGCCGAATGCGTCTTCGACCTCGAGGCCCGCGCCATTCCGGGCATCGATCCGGCCGCTCTGTGGCAGCCGATCGCGCGCTTCGCCGCGGACCGGGTCGCGGCGCTGCAGGCCGAAGGGCGGTCGGTCGCCGTCGACAGCGAGACCCTCGCCCTCTACCCGGCGCTCGACCTTGCCGACGACCATCCGTTGGCGGCGCTGGCCGAGGCGATCTCGGGGCAGAAGCGGCAGGCCGCGGTCAGCTTCGGCACCGAGGCGGGCCTGTACCAGCAGGCCGGCGTGCCCGCGATCGTCTGCGGGCCGGGCGACATCGACCGGGCGCACAAGCCGGACGAGTTCATCACCCGGGCCGAGCTGGCCTCGGGCGTCGCCATGCTGAGACGACTGCTGTCTCATCTCTCGTTATGATTGTTGACAATCCTACGAGTGACGTGATCAAGCTAATGGGTCGCCGCCGCGACGGGCGCTGACGAAGCGCGCGATCCAGGATCGATCATGAAGCTGGCTTCCTATTGGATGGATTCCATGACGCCGTTCCAGGGCGCCGCCGCCGGCCCGGTCGAGGGCAAGGTGGATGTCGCCGTGATCGGCGCCGGATTCACCGGGCTGTCGGCGGCGCTGGCGCTGGCAAAGCGCGGCGCCCGGGTGGCGGTGCTGGACGCGGGGCGGGTCGGCGCCGGCGCGTCCGGCCGGAACGGCGGCCAGTGCAACAACGGCCTCGCGGTCGATTTCCAAGGCGTCGCGGCCCGGCACGGCCTTGACCGGGCCCGGCTGCTGTACCGCGCCTATGATTCCGCGGTCGACACGGTCGAGCGGCTGGTGCGGGAGGAGGGGATCGACTGCGATTTCCGGCGCACCGGCAAGATCAAGCTCGCCGCCAAGCCGGAGCATTTCGACAAGCTGCAGCGGGCGCAGGAGGTGCTGGCGCGCGAGGTCGATGCCGACACCGCCCTGATCGCGGCCGGCGACCTGCGGGCCGAGATCGGCTCCGACCGGTTCCACGGCGGGCTGCTCTATCGGAAGAGCGCCGGCATGCATATGGGCCGGTTCTCCAAAGGGCTGGCCGAGGCCGCGGCAGCACGTGGCGCGGTGATCTTCGAGGACGCGCCGGTGTCCGCGCTGGAACGGCGGAACGGCCATGCCCATGAGGTGGTCACCGCCCGCGGCAAGCTCAAGGCATCGCAGGTGCTGCTGGCCACCGGTCCGTCCCGCGTCGGCCCCTTCGCCTGGTTCCGGCGCCGCGTCATCCCGATCGGCAGCTTCGTGATCGTCACCGAGCCGCTCTCCCAGGCGCTGGTGGACGAGTTGATGCCGACGCGCCGGATGGCGACGGATTCGAAGAATGTCGGCACCTATTTCCGCATCCTCGGCGACAACCGGCTGCTGTTCGGCGGGCGCGCGCGCTTCGCCATCTCCAGCCCGCTGTCCGACGCCAAGAGCGGCAAGGTGCTGCAGAAGACGTTGCGCGGGGTGTTTCCGCAGCTCGGCGAGGTGCGCATCGACTATTGCTGGGGCGGCATCGTCGACATGACCGCCGACCGGCTGCCCCGGGCCGGCGTGCATGACGGCCTCTACTATTCGATGGGCTACAGCGGCCACGGCACCCAGATGGCCACGCATATGGGCGCGGTGATGGCCGAGGTGATGAGCGGCCGGCCGGAGGCGAACGTCTTCCGCGACCTCGACTGGCCGGCGGTGCCCGGCCATTTCGGCCCCCCCTGGTTCCTGCCCCTGGTGGGCGCTTACTATCGGCTGCAGGACGTCCTGCATTGAGCGGGATATCACCGAAGGCGGGGCAGCGTATGGCACAGGCGAACGGCACTGACGGGAAGGTGAAACGGCTGACGCGGACCACCCTGTCCGGCCAGGTCAGCGGCCAGATCCGCGCCTCGATCCTCGACGGCAGCTTCCCGCTCGGCGCCCAGCTGAACGAGATGGAGCTGGCGGCCAGTTTCGGCGTCAGCCGCGGGCCGGTTCGCGAGGCGCTGCAGCGGCTGATCCAGGAAGGGCTGCTGCGCAGCGAGCCGCATCGCGGCGTGTTCGTGCCGGAGCTGACCGACGAGGACCTGCAGGACATCTACTTCGTGCGCCGGTCGCTCGAGCTCGTCGCCCTGCGGCGGGTCATGGCCCTGCCGGACCGGACCGCGCTGGCGAAGAAGCTGAAGGCCGTCGTCAAGCAGATGGAGGCCTCCGTCCGGCGCGAGGACTGGTCGCGCACCGCCGAGCTGGACCTCGAGTTCCACCGCGAGATGGTCGACACCGCCGGCAGCCACCGGCTGTCCCGCGGCTACGCCACGCTGCAGGCCGAGACCATGCTGTGCCTGCACAAGTTGATGGGCGGCTATCGCGGCAACAAGGCGCTGATCGACGAGCACAAGCTGCTGGCCGACCTGGTCGGTGGCGACGATGCCGAAGCGGCGCTGAAGGAGCTGGACCGGCATTTCGGCGACCCGGTGCGGACGCTGCACAAGGCCAACGCCTTGCGGCAGGGCAAGACCGGCGTCGCCGCCGAGTAGGATCGTCAAGGAGCAGGTCGTGCACCCAACAGGCAACAGGCTCGATCAGATCGACATGCGGATCCTGGTGCAGCTGCAGCGCCAGGGCCGGATGACCAATGTCAACCTGGCGGATGCGGTCGGGCTGTCCACCAGCCCCTGCCTGCTGCGGGTCAAGCGGCTGGAGCAGGCGGGCTACATCGCCGGCTACGGCGCCCATCTCAACCTGGCGAAGCTGGGCGAGACCGTCACCGTCTTCACCGAGATCACGCTGGCCGACCAGACCATGCCCTATTTCACCCGCTTCGAGGCGGCGATGCGCGGTCTGGACGAGGTGATGGAATGCCACCTGGTCAGCGGCGGCTACGATTATCTGGTGAAGTTCGTCACCCGCAGCCTGTCGCATTACCAGGAGGTGATGGAAGGGCTGCTGGAGCGCCCGGTCGGGATCTCGAAGTATTTCAGCTACATCGTGATCAAGACTCCGGTCCGAAAGACCGAACAGCCGCTGATGAGCCTGTTTGCGTGAGCCCGACGGATGGGCCGGTGCCACCCCCTCACCCGAAATCGCGTTGCGATTTCGACCTCTCCCCGAGGGAGAGGTAAATTCCCTCTCCCTCGGGGAGAGGGAGGGACCCGACGCCGAAGGCGGCGGGAGGGTGAGGGGGGCACCGCCGGTGCCAGCACTCAGTACGCCTGCCGGCGGTCGACGACGTTCTCCATCGGCAGCCCGTCCCGATGTCGGCGGATGGCGCGGATCACCTGGCGGGCGGCGGAGTCCGGATGGGTGGCGGTGGCGACATGCGGGGTCAGCATCACATGGGGATGCCGCAGCAGCGGATGGTCGGGCGCCGGCGGCTCGGTCCCCAGCACGTCGAGCATCGCGGCCGAGACCTGCCCGCTCTCCAGCGCGGCCAGCAGGTCGGCCTCGACCACATGCCCGCCGCGGCCGACATTGACCAGTCCGGCCCCGGCCGGCAGGGCGGAGAACGCCGCCGCGTTCAGAAGGCCCCGCGTCGCATCGGTCAGCGGCAGCAGGCAGATCAGGACCTCGCAGGTGCCCAGGAACTCCGGCAGCGCGTCCGGCCCGGCGAATCCGGTGATGCCCGGGATCGATTTCTCCGACGCGCTCCAGCCGCGCACGGCAAAGCCCAGGTCGCATAGCGCCTCGGCCGCGGCCCGTCCGAGCACGCCCAGACCCAACACCCCGACCGTGCGGTCGCCGCTGCGCCGCACCGGGCGCGGGACCCAGCGGCCCTCGCGCTGGTCGGCGAGATAGGCCGGGATGTCCCGGTGCAGCGCCAGCACGGCGTACAGCACGTATTCGACCATCGACCGGGTGAGGTCCGCATCGACCATGCGCACGAGCTGGACCCGCGGCGGCAGTCGGTCCAGGGCCAGATGGTCCACCCCGGCGCCGAGGCCGAACAGCACCTCCAGCTTCGGCACCGACCGCGTCATATCGTCCGGCGGCATCCAGGCCACCAGATAGGCGGCGTCCGACGGCGGCGCGTCCGGCGACCAGACTTCGAGCGCGATGTCCGGCGCCTCGTCCCGGAACACCCGGTCCCAGACCGCGCCGCGGACCGGGTCGGATTTGTACAGCAGCGTCGCTCGCGGATCGGCCATGGTCAGCCCAGGGCCTGATTGACCAGCCCGAAGATCCGCGCGGAAGCCGCCGGCGCCGGCCGGTCGCCGCGCCGCATGGTCACGACCGTGTCAACCCGCGCCAAGCCGGCGGCGGCGAGCCGGTCGGCGAAGGCGCCGTCATCCGGCGTGTCCACCCGCAGGAAACGGCCGGCATGCTCGTCCAGATGCGGCTGCAGCAGGGCGACAGCCGCATCCTCGTCCGGCGCGACGATCGGGCCGACGACATGGCCGCGGCCGAAGGGGCGGCACAAGCTGAAGCCCGCAACTTCCCCATTCGCCTCATAGGCATAGCCGACCGAACGGATGGCGAGACCGTCCAGCGCGGCCAAGCGTTCCGCGCCATAGGCCTGCCGGTCGAGAGCATGGATCAGCGGCCAGTCCTCGGCCGCCATCGGCCGCACCCGCCCGGCCGCGGCCACGGCCGGCACCGGCTGCACCGGCCCCTGGTGCTGATGGATCCGGCCGATCTCCCGAAACCCTTCGGACCGGTACAGCCGCAACCCCGCCGGGGTGGCGTTGAGCTGCAGCACGCGGTCGCCGGCCTGATCGAACAGCCACTGCATCAGGCGCCGCCCGGTGCCCTTCGCCTGCAGCCGCGGCGAGACGATGATCATGCCGACCGTGCCGAAATCCGGGCCGAACGGCCACCACAGGGCCGACCCGATCACCCGGCCGGCGCCGTCGCAGGCCACCACGCCCTCGCCGACCTCGTAGACGAAGCGCCAATCCTCCGGCCGGTGCGCCCAGCCGGCCTCCACGGTCAAAGCGTGCAGCGCGGGCAGGTCCTGCTCCGTCATCGGGCGCAAGGTCGGGGGAGGGGAGTCCTGGGTCATCACCGCTGTCTCTGGTCGGGCCATTTGCCCTCAGCTTGCTCCGCCCATCCTGGCACGATCGCCCGAAAAGCCGGCTGCGCACCATGCGGATGCACCAAAGCGGCGCGCATCCATGGCAGCATCTGCCGCACCGGCCGGGCTAGCCTCGGTGGCAGACAGTAGGGACGATCGGGTTAAGAACAGACCACCCATTTTCTGTCATTGCCGGGCTTGACCCGGCAATCCAGGAGATGTCGACATCCTCTGGATGCCCGGGTCAAGCCCGGGCATGACAGTTGTGGGTTCCGTTCCTTCACCCGATTGCCCTCGCAGGCATCTTCACCGGAAGAACAGGGCGTATCCTATGGCTCGTGTCGTCATCATCGGTGCCGGTATCGTCGGTCTGTCCGTGGCGCGGGCGGC
The DNA here is from genome assembly GCF_052113205.1 of Inquilinus sp. YAF38. Lineage (NCBI taxonomy): Bacteria > Pseudomonadati > Pseudomonadota > Alphaproteobacteria > Rhodospirillales > Rhodospirillaceae > Inquilinus > Inquilinus sp. YAF38. The sequence goes on from NZ_JBFRCU010000006.1 coordinate 72,914, forward strand.
GCTTAAGCGCGGGCACGAGGTGCACCTGCTGGAGCAAGGCGAGGTGCCGAACCCGCACGGCGCCTCCTACGACCAGCACCGGATGATCCGCTACCATTACGGCGCGGCCGCCGGCTACACCCGCATGGTGGCGCCGGCCTTCGAGGCGTGGTCGCGGGTCTGGGACGACATCGGCAGCGAGCAGTTCGAGAACACCGGCGCGGTCGCGATCTCGCTGGAGGCCGGCGACTACGCCGCCCAGACGCTGGAGGTCTTCCGCGAGCTGGGTGTCGCGCACGAGGTGCTGGACCGCGATGGCGTCGAGCGGCTGTGCCCGCATCTGCAACTGCCCGAGGGCGCCTGGGGCGTCGTCGCCTTCCCCGGCGGGCCGCTCTTCGCCGGCCGCATCGTCACCGATCTGGCGCGCTGGGTGGCGGATCACGGGGCCGTGGTCGAAGGCGGCTGCCGCATCGCCCGGGTCGACCAGGAGCGCGGCGTCGCCGTCCGGGCCGATGGCAGTACGGTCGAGGGCGACATCCTGGTGGTCGCCGCCGGCGCCTGGCTGCCGGCGCTGATGCCGGAGCGCTACGGCGATGCGTCCACCTGGCGGCAGGGCCTGTGCTATGTCGAGCCGCCGGCCCGCTTCGCCCAGTCCTGGCGGGACGCGCCGGCCATCGTCACCCTCGGCGACCATGGCGGCTACACCCTGCCGGACCGCCGCGGCGCCGGTCTCAAGCTCGGCCACGGCCCGCATCGGCGACGCGCCCGGCCGGAGGTCGACGGCTTCGGTTCGGACCTCGCCAGCGAAAGCGAGGCGATCCTGGCGCCGTTCCGGCCCTATCTCCGGGATGCAGCGGACTATCGCCCGACCCGGATCCAGGTCGGCTACTACGTCCTCGACCCGTCGCGCCGCTTCCGGCTCGACACCGCCGGGCGCGGCCTCGTGGTGACCCATTGCGACGGCCAGATGTTCAAGTTCGGGCCGCTGCTGGGCGAGCGCATCGTCGCCATGTTCGACGGTGCCGAAAGCGCGGCCGACCTCGCCCGCTGGGCCGCGGGATACTGACCATGCTCGACTTCGATCCCGCCGCAGTCGCCATCCCCCCCGGCCATTTCATCGACGGGCGCGTCGTCGTGGGGGAGGGCGAGACGATCGGCGTCCGCCGCCCTTCCGACAGCGCGCTCTATGCCGACCTCCCCATTGCCTCCGCCGACCTCGTCGACCGGGCGGTGACCGGCGCGGCCRAAGCGCAGCGCCGGACCGACTGGGCCAGCTGCGCGCCGCGCGAACGCGCCCGGGTGCTGCGCCGCTTCGCCGACCTGATCGACGCCCGGGCGCAAGAGCTGGGGAGGCTCGAGGCGCTCGGCTCTACCCGGCCGATCGCCCAGGCCCTGGCCGTCGACGTGGCCAGCACGGCGGAGGGCTTCCGCTTCTTCGCCGAATATGCCGACAAGCTGGGCGGCGAGGTCGCGGCGACCCGCAGCGACAGCCTCGGCCTGGTGATCTCCGAACCCTATGGCGTCGTCGCCGCGATCACGCCCTGGAACTTCCCGCTCAGCATGGCGTCGTGGAAGGCCGGACCCGCGCTGGCCGCCGGCAACGCCATCGTGCTCAAGCCGTCGGAGCTGACGCCGTTCTCCACCGTGCTGCTGGCGCAGCTGGCGGTCGAGGCCGGTGTGCCGCCGGGCATCTTCAACGTGGTCCAGGGCACCGGCGCCGTCACCGGCGACGCGCTGTGCCGCCACCCGCTGGTCGGCAAGATCTCCTTCACCGGCTCGACCCGCACCGGCGCCGCGATCATGGCGGCCAGCGCCGCCAGCGGGGTCAAGCCGGTGACGCTGGAGCTCGGCGGCAAGAGCCCGCAGCTGGTCTTCGCCGACACGCCGAGCGCCGACCGCACGGCCCGCCAGGTCGCCGCCGCGATCCTCGGCAATGCCGGCCAGGTCTGCGTCGCCGGCTCGCGCCTGATCGTGCAGCGCCGGCTCAGGGACGAGATGGTGGAACGGCTCATGGTGCTGTTCGCCGAGGTGCGGCCGGGCCCGACCTGGCGCGGGGACACCAGCTTCTCGCCGATCATCTCGACGCCGCAGGCCGACCGGATCGACGGCATCGTCCGCCGCTCCCTCGCCGCCGGCGCCCGGGCCGTGATCGGCGGCCGGCGAATGGCCTCGATCCAGGACGGCGCCTTCTACGAGCCGACGATCCTGACCGACGTCACCCCCGACATGCCGGCGGTGCGCGAGGAGATCTTCGGCCCGGTGCTGACGGTCCAGGCCTTCGACGACGAGGAGGAGGGGCTGGCGCTGGCCGACCACCCGGATTACGGCCTCGCCGCCGGCGTGCACACGGCGGATCTCGGCCGGGCGATGCGGGCGGTGCGCCGGCTGCAGGCCGGCACCGTCTGGGTCAACCGCTACGGCCGCACGGCGGACTTCATCCTGCCGACCGGCGGCTACAAGCGCTCCGGCATCGGCAAGGATCTCGGGCGCCAGGCGGTCGAGGCCAATCTGCGCCACAAGAGCGTGCTGATGGAGTTCTGATCCCGGATGGTGAGCTCACGTCATCGCGAGCCCGAACTCCTCGCGATGACGATTTCGGAAACGTCCGGTCCGTCAGTGACCCAATTTCTGAAAAATCTCTACATGCGGCGGGCCGAACGGATTATGCCCTTCCTCCTGGTCGACGACGCACCCGTCCCCCAGCCCAGGAACGCCGACAATGACCCTCGCCTACTGGAACGGTTCCTATCTCCCCCTCGACCAGGTTCAGGTCTCGCCGCTCGACCGCGGCTACCTGTTCGCCGACGGCGTCTACGAGGTGGTGGCGGTCTATGACGGCCGGATCTTCGAGCTCGACGCCCATCTCGACCGGCTGGCCCGCAGCCTCGCCGCGGTCCGGATCGAGCCCGGCCTCGACCGCGCCGGTCTCGCCACGGTGTTCCGGCAGCTGGCCGAGACTGCGCCGCGCCCGGCCGGGACCATCTACATGCAGGTCACCCGCGGCGCCCCGGCCCAGCGCAGCCATGCCTTCCCGGCCGCGTCCCATGCCAGCATCCTCGCCTTCGCCGGCCCGCTGAAGCGCCTGAGCCGGGCACAGCAGGCGGATGGCTTCGCCCTGGTCTCGGCCCCCGACATCCGCTGGCTACGCTGCGACATCAAGTCGATCGCCCTCTTGCCCTCCGTCCTCGCCGCCCAGCAGGCAGCCGAGGCCGGGGTGCTGGAAACGGTGATGCTGCGCGACGGGCTGGTCAGCGAATGCGCCGCCAGCAACGTCTTCGTCGTCAAGGACGAGCGGGTGGCGACGCCCGCCGCCGACCATCGCATCCTCGACGGCATCAACCGCCGCATTGCCATCAGCCTCACCGAAGAGCTGGGCTTCGCGATCGAGCAGCGCGACGTGCTGGAGGCCGAGCTGCGGGCCGCCGACGAGATCTGGATCACCAGCACGACCAAGGAGCTGGCGCCGATCRTGCGGCTGGACGGCGCCGCGGTCGGCCCCGGCCGGCCAGGGCCGGTTTGGCGGCGGGTGCGCGGCGCTTTCGACCGCCTGATCGGCCTGCCGGCATGAGCCAGGCGGCGCCGCTGATCGAGGTCGACGGGCTGCCGGCCCGGTGACCGCGGTCGAGGACCTCGGCTTCGCCATCGCGCCGGGCGAGACGGTGGCGGTGGGCGAGAGCGGCTCCGGCAAGTCGGTCATCTCGCTCAGCCGCAGCTATCTCGGCGTCGCCGACCACATCACCCTCTTCCCAGGCATCGCCATCTTCGTCACGGTGCTGGCCTTGAACCTGCTCGGCGACGGCCTGCGCGACGCGCTGGACCCGAAGCTGAAGACGTAAGGGAGGCATCGGTGACGGCCCGTCTCGCCCGCGATTTCGGCCTGGTCTGCGGCACGCTGCCGACCGGGCCGCTCAACGCCATCACCGATGTGCCCGGTGTGCTGGTCGGCCATCTGACGCTGCATGTCGGCGAGGTGCTGACCGGCGTCACCGCCATCCTGCCGCATGCCGGCAACCTGTTCCGCAGCAAGGCGCGCGCCGCGGTCGAGGTGATCAACGGCTTCGGCAAGAGCACCGGCCTGATGCAGGTGGCGGAGCTGGGGACGGTCGAGACGCCGATCCTGCTGACCAACACCTTCGCCGTCGGCACCTGCGCCACGGCGCTGGTCCGCGCCGCGATCGAGGCCAACCCGGACATCGGCCGCGAAACCGGCACCGTGAATCCGGTCGTGCTGGAGTGCAATGACGGCTTCCTGTCCGACATCCAGGCCCTGGCGGTGACCGAGATCGATGCGCTGGAAGCGGTCGCCGCGGCCAGCGACGGCAAGGTCGGCGAGGGCTCGGTCGGCGCCGGCACCGGGATGAGCAGCTTCGGCTTCAAGGGCGGCATCGGCACCGCCTCCCGCCGGGTCAAGTTCGACCGCGACCATTTCCATCTCGGCGTGCTGGTGCTGGCCAATTTCGGCCGGGCCGGCGACCTGGTGCTGCCCGACGGCCGACGTCCGGCGCCACCCTCCGAACCGGCACCCGAGAAGGGCTCGGTGATCGTGATCCTGGCGACCGACGCGCCGCTGGAGCATCGCCAGCTGCACCGCGTCACCAAACGCTGCGGCGCCGGCCTGGCGCGGCTCGGCGCCTTCTGGGGCCATGGCAGCGGCGACATCGCGCTCGGCTTCTCCACCGCCGATCCGGTGGAGCACGACCAGAAGCGCGACCTGGTCCCGATCCGGGTGCTGAACGAAGCGCGCATCGACCGGCTGTTCCAGGCCGCCGCCGAGGCGACGCAGGAGGCGGTGCTGAACGCGCTCTGCGCCGCCGGGCCTGCGATCGGACGTAACGGACACAGCCGGCCGTCGCTGGCGGACTGGCTGGAAGCGGAGGAACGCAAATGAAGATCTACATTTCGTCGGACATCGAGGGCGTGGCCGGGGTGATCACGCCGCAGCAGGGCGAGCCGGGCAATGGCGAGTACGAACGCGCCCGCCGGCTGATGACCGAGGAGGTCAATGCCGCGATCGAGGGCGCGCTGGAGGGCGGTGCGACCGAGATCCTGGTCAATGACGCCCACGGCCCGATGACCAACCTGCTGCCGGAGCTGCTGCACCCGGCGGCGGAGCTGATCCAGGGCAAGCCGAAGCCGCTCAACATGTTCTGCGGGCTCGATGCCGGCCATGCCGCCGTGTTCTGCCTGGGCTATCACGCCCGTGCGTCGGAGCGGGGCGTGCTGGCCCACACCACCAGCGGCTTCGCCTTCCGCGCCGTGCGGCTGAACGGCCAGCCGCTGGGCGAAGCGGGGATCTACGGCGCCTATGCCGGCAGCCTGGGCGTGCCGGTGGCGCTGGTCTCAGGCGATGACCGCTGCGTCGCCGAGCTGCGCGAGCATTTCCCCGAGGCCGAGTTCGTCCAGACCAAGCAGGCCCTGGGCAACCGCGCCGCCCGGTCGCTGCCGCTGCCCGCCGCCCGCGCCGCCCTGCGCGAGGGTGCTGCCCGCGCCGTCCGCCGCGCCGGCGCGATGCCGCCCTTCCGCATCGAGGGGCCGTACACGCTGGAGCTGGRGATGGGCGGCCCGGCCCTGGCCGACCTCGCCGCCACCCTGCCGCCGGCCGAACGGCGCGACGGCGTCACCATCGCCCTGCCGGCCGGCAGCGTCGCCGACGCCATCCGCTGGATGAACGCGGTGTCCGCGATGACCGCTTTCCTCCGCTGACCCTCGAGGCTTCCATGACCGACCCATCCCGCGCCGTCCTGGCGATCCATGGCGGCGCCGGCACCATCCGCCGCGACTCGCTGTCGCCGGAGCAGGAGGAGGCCTATCACCGGGGCCTGCGCACCGCGCTCCGCAACGGCCATCTCGTCCTGGCGGCCGGCGGCTCGGCGCTCGACGCCGTCACCGCCGCTGTGATGGCGTTGGAAGAGGACCCGCTGTTCAACGCCGGCCGCGGCGCCGTCTTCACCAGCGCCGGCGAGAATGAGATGGATGCGTCGGTGATGGACGGGCGTGACCGCCGCGCCGGCGCCGTCGCCGGCATCTGCGGCCCGCGCCACCCGATCCTCGCCGCCCGCGCGGTGATGGAGCGGACCGAGCATGTGCTGCTGGCCGGGGAGGGGGCGCGCCGCTTCTGCCGCGAGGCCGGGCTGGAGCATATGGACCCGTCCTGGTTCCGCACCGAGCGGCGCTGGCAGGCGCTGCAGGACGAGCTGGAGCGCCGCCGCCAGGCCCTGCCGGACGATGGCGACCCGGCGCGCAGGCACGGCACGGTCGGCGCCGTGGCCTGCGACGCCGCCGGCAATCTCGCCGCCGCCACCTCGACCGGCGGCATGACCGGCAAGACGCCGGGCCGGGTCGGCGACAGCCCGGTGATCGGCGCCGGCACCTGGGCCGACAACGCCACCTGCGCCGTCTCCGGCACCGGCCATGGCGAGATCTTCATCCGCTACGCGGCCGGCCACGAGATCGACGCCCGCATGCGCTGGGCCGGCCAGGGGCTGGAGCAGGCGGCCGAGGATGTGGTGCAGGCGCTGCTCGCCCCGGCCGGCGGCTCTGGCGGGCTGATCGCGGTCGACGGCCAGGGCAATGTCTCGCTGCCCTTCAACTGCGAGGGCATGTATCGCGGCGTGGTCGGAGCGGACGGCGTGCTGCGCACGGCGATCCACCGCGAGGAGTTCCGGGTCGAGGCGACCTAGGGTAGTGATCGGTGGCGGCGGGACGCCGCGAGTCGGGAGGACAGGATGGCGGTCGATTTGGGCAAGAGGCTGGCGGCGCTGCGTGGCAAGATGCGGGAGGCGGGCGTCGACCTCGTCGCGCTCGGGCCCGGCTCGCACATGCAATGGGCGGCCGGCTTCCACCCGCATGCCGACGAGCGGCCCTGCCTGCTGCTGATCGGGCCGGAGCGCGAGGCCTTCCTGATGCCGGTGCTGAACGCCGAGGGTTCGCGCGAGGAAACGGCGATCGCCTTCCACACCTGGGACGATGCCGTCGGGCCGGACGCAGCGCTGGCCGCTGCCCTCGCCGATGTCGGCGCGGCCCAGGCCGGGCATGTGGTGCTGGACGAGACCATGCGGGCCGACTTCGCGTTGCTGCTGCTCGGCGTGCTGCCCGGCGCGCGGCACAGCTTCACCGACGGCACCATCGGCGCCCTGCGCATGCGCAAGGATGCCGCCGAATTCGCCAAGCTGAAGATGAATGCCGGCATCGCCGACCGCGCCATTCAGGCGGCCTTCGCCGCGGCCCGGCCGGGCATGACCGAGCTGGAGCTGGCGGCGGTGATCAAGGACCACTTCAGCTCGGAGGGCGCGTCGCCGCAGTTCTGGATCGTCGGCGGCGGCGGCAACGGCGCCTTCCCGCACCACCAGACCGGCGGGCGCCGGCTGGAGGAGGGCGACGCCGTGGTCGTCGACATCGGCGGCCGCAAGGACGGCTTCCCCAGCGACATCACCCGCATGGTCGCGATCGGCCGCCCGCCGGAGGGCTACGGCCAGATCCACACCATCGTCGAGAAGGCGGTGCAGGCGGCGCTGAAGGCCGCGAGGCCCGGCGTGCCGGCCAAGGAGGTCGACGCGGCCGCCCGGCGCGTCATCGCCGATGCCGGCTATGGCGACTACTTCGTTCACCGCACCGGCCACGGCATGGGCATCGACGGCCACGAGCCGCCCTACATCACCGCCACCTCCGAGACGGTGCTGGAGGAGGGCATGGTGTTCTCGATCGAGCCCGGCATCTACATCCCCGGCCGCTTCGGCATCCGGCTCGAGGAGATCGTGATCCTGCGCGAGGACGGGCCGGAGATCCTGTCCACCCTGCCGCGCGACCTGCACGTGGTGCGGGTGTGATAGGGACAGGCAAGAGGGCAGAGCTCAACTTTTATTGTCATTGCCGGGCTTGGCCCGGCAATCCAGAAGATGTCGACAGTCTCTGGATGCCCTCGTCAAACCCGGGCATGACAATTATATAGGGAGCTCTGAGTACTTAAGCCTCTCGCTCGCCTGTCCACTTCGAATCCGGCACCACCACCAGCTTGCCGACGAAGCCCTTGGCCATGAAGTCGGCCTGGGCGCGGTGGAAGTCGGACAGGCGGTAGACGCCGCCGACCAGCGGCTTCAGCTTGCCCTCCTCGATGTAGCGCACCAGCCGGCGGAAGGCGCCGCGGGTGCCCTGGGACGAGCCGTGCAGCTCCAGGTGCTTCAGGTACATGGTCCGCAGGTCCAACTGCACCACCGGCCCGGCGATGGCGCCGGCGGTGGTGTAGCGCCCCTCCGGCCGCAGGATGCGCAGCAGGTCGTTGAACATCGCCCCGCCGACCAGGTCGGCGACGACGTCGATCGGCCGGCCCTTGGTGGCGCGTTCGACCGCCGAGACCAGGTCGCCGGCGTCGCGGGTGACCACCGCCTCGGCGCCGATCGCCAGCACCGCCGCCTCCTTGCCGCGTCCGACCACGGCATAGGGGATGGCACCGCGGGCGCGGCACAGCTGGACGATGCCGGAGCCGACGCCGCCCGAGGCGCCGGTGACCAGCACGCGCTCGCCCGCCGCCACCCGGGCACGGTCCAGCATGTGCTCGCCGGTCAGGTAGGCGCAGCAGAAGGTGGCCAGCTCGACATCGCTCATCGGCGTGTCGACGCGATGGGCGTGGTCGGCCGGCAGCGCCATGTACTCGGCATAGCCGCCGTCGCGGCCATGGCCCATGTAGTCGATGTCGGCCAGGCTGTCGTCGTCGCGGTTGTAGATGCTGAAATCGACCATCACCCGCTCGCCGATCCGCGCTGCCGGCACGCCGGTGCCGACCGCGACGATGCGGCCGACCGTGTCGGTGCCCTGGATGCGCGGGAAGGTCAGGGTCGACCGGTCGCCGCGGCCGCGCCAGCTCGACACCGCCTCCGGGTCCGCCTCGGTGCCGTAGGCGCCTTCGCGGACCCAGACATCGGTGTTGTTCATGCCGCAGGCCGCGACCTCGATCAGCACCTCGCCGGCCGCCGGCTTCGGCACCGGCACGTCGTCGCGATGGACCAGCTTGTCGGGCCCGCCATGGCCGGTCAGGACCACGGCGCGCATGGTGGGGGGGATGGTTTCGGCGATCATGGCGTCGCTCACAGCTCCCTCGCCACCGACTCGACGGCGCCGGTCACGGCCTTGACCACGATGTCGGCCTCGTCGCGGGTCAGGCACAGCGGCGGGGCGAAGCCCAGGATATCGCCCTGCGGCAAAGCGCGGGTGATCACGCCGCGGGCCAGCGTCGCCGCGTAGATCCGCGGGCCGACCTTCAGCGCCGGGTCGAAATACACCCGGTCGTCCTTGTCGGCCACGAACTCGACCGCTGCCGCGAGGCCCTCGCCGCGCACCTCGCCGACGATGCGATGGCCGGCCAGGGCGTCGGTCAGCGCCTGCTTGAAATAGGCCCCGGTCTCCTTCGCGTTCTCGACCAGCCCCAGGCTGTCGACCAGCTCCAGGTTGGCGATCGCCGCGGCGGTGCACAGCGGGTGCGAGGAATAGGTCCAGCCATGGCCGATGGCGCCGAGCGTATCGGACCCCTTCTCCAGGATCTTCCACACCTTCTCCGACACGATCACGCCGGACAGCGGGGCATAGGCCGAGGTCAGGCCCTTGGCGATGGTGATCAGGTCCGGCTTGATGCCGTAGTGGTCGGACCCGAACATCGACCCCAACCGGCCGAAGCCGGTGATGACCTCGTCGGCGATCAGCAGCACGTCGTATTTGGCCAGGACAGCCTGGATCTTCTCCCAATAGCCGGCTGGCGGCGGCACCAGCCCGCCGGTGCCCAGGATCGGCTCGCCGATGAACGCGGCCACCGTCTCCGGCCCCTCGGCCAGGATCAGCTCCTCCAGCCGGTCCGCGCAGGCTTGGGAGAACTGCTCCTCGCTCAGCGACCGGTCCTCACGGCGGTAGTAATAGGGCGCGTCGGTGTGCAGCACCTGGGCCAGCGGCAGGTCGAAGGCCTTGTGGAACAGCTCGAGCCCGGTGAGGCTGCCGGTCATCAGGCCGGAGCCGTGATAGCCGCGCCAGCGCGAGATGATCTTCTTCTTCTTGGTCCGGCCCAGGATGTTGTTGATGTACCAGACCAGCTTGACATTGGTCTCGTTGGCGTCGGACCCGCCGAGGCCGAAGAACACCCGCGACATGCCGGCCGGTGCGCGGTCGATGATCATCTTGGCCAGGCGGATCGACGGCTCGCTGCCGTGGCCGACATAGGCGTGGTAATAGGCCAGCTCATGCGCCTGGGCGGCGATCGCGTCGGCGATCTCGCGGCGGCCGTAGCCGACATTGACGCAATAGAGGCCGGCAAAGGCATCCAGGCTGCGCTTGCCGTCGCGGTCGGTGATGTACACGCCCTCGCCGCCGGTGATGATCCGGTTCGGCGTCTCACCCCGCGCATGGGCCGCCATATGGGTCGACGGGTGGAAGAAGTGATCGCGATCCCAGGCGTCGAGTTCGTTGCCGCGAAGGGCCATCGGGGTTCTCCTTGAACGAGGGGCGGGCGCTCAGGCGGCGTCCAGACACAGATATTTGAGCTCGGTGAAGGCCTCGATGCCGTGGCGCGAGCCTTCGCGGCCGAGGCCGGACTGCTTGGTGCCGCCGAACGGGATCGGGGCGCCGGTGATCTTGACCCGGTTGACCGCGACCATGCCGTAGTCGAGGGAGCGGCCCAACCGCAGCATGCGGCCGCCGTCGCGGGTGACGACATAGGCCACCAGCCCGTATTCGGTGTCGTTGGCGCGGGCGATCACCTCGTCCTCGGCATCGAAGGCGGTGACGGCGGCGACCGGGGCGAAGGTCTCCTCGCGCATGATCGCGGCGTCGTCCGGCACATCGGCCAGCACGGTCGGGGCGAAGAACAGCGGCCCGGCGGAATGGACATCGCCGCCGGCCAGGCAGCGGGCCCCGCGCGCCACGGCGTCCTGGACATGCTCCGCCGCCTTGGCCACCGCGCGGCCATGCATCAACGGCCCGATCTCGGTCCCGGCATCGAGGCCGTTGCCGACCTTCAGCGCCGCCACCCGCTTGGCGAAGGCCGTGCAGAAGGCGGCATAGACCGGCCGCTCGACATAGATCCGGTTGGCGGCCAGGCAGTCCTGGCCCGAGGTCGCGAATTTGGCGTCGATCGCGATCGACACGGCGCGGTCCAGATCGGCATCGGCGAAGACGATCAGCGGCGCATGGCCGCCGAGTTCCAGCTGCAAGCGCTTGATCGTCGGGGCGCAGCGCTCGGCGATCAGCCGGCCGATCTCCGTCGACCCGGTGAAGCTGACCGCCCGCACCCGCTTGTCGGCGCAGATCCGGCCGACGATCGGCTCCGGGTCACCGGTGACGATGTTCAGGACCCCGGCGGGGATGCCGGCACGCTCCGCCAGCTCGGCCAGCGCCAGGGCCGACAGCGGTGTCTGCGACGACGGATGCGCCACCACGGTGCAGCCGGCGGCCAGGGCGGCCGCGGCCTTGCGGGTCAGCATGGCGCAGGGGAAGTTCCACGGCGTGGCGATGCCGATGACGCCCAGCGGCTCGCGCCGCACCATCATCTCGGCGCCGGGCAGATGGCTGGTGACGGATTCGACGTTCAGGCGCTTGGCCTCCTCGGCGAACCATTCGACGAAGCCGGCGCCGTAGTCGATCTCGCCGCGCGATTCCGCCAGCGGCTTGCCCTGCTCCAGTGTCATCAGCAGGGCCAGGTCCTCCTTGGCCGCAAGGATTCGGTCGAACCAGTTGCGCAGCTTCGCCGCTCGCTCCTGCGGCAGCAGCGCCCGCCAGGCCGGGAAGGCGGCCTCGGCGGCGGCGATGGCACGATCCGCCTCGGCCGCGCCCAGCCGGGCGACGCGGGCGACGGTGGTACCGGTGGCGGGGTCGACGACCTCGAACACCGCGCCATTGGCGGCGGCGGTCCAGCGGCCGTCGACATAGGCCAGCTCGCGCAGCAGCCGGCGATCGGTCAGGCGGCCCAGCGCGTCATGCTGGCTGGGCCGGGTGGCGAGGGCGGTCATCGGCTGAGCCTCCGTCAAGGGCGATGCCGCCAGGGTAGGGGGAGAGCAGGGGAGAAGGAGGCTGTTTGCAGGGGCGGCGGGAGACCAAGTCTCTTGGAGCGATGCGCAGGCGAGAGAGTCTCTCCGCCTACGTCCCGTCCGCTCCCGCCAGCACCTCCACCGGCACCGTCACGTCGTCCTTCACCGTTCGCGTGACGATGTAGGTGAAGTACCGGTCGATGCCGATCTCCTCCTCCAGCAGCCGGTCGATCAGCCGCTGATAGCCGTCGATGTCGCGCGCCACCACCTTCAGCAGATAGTCGATGCCGCCGCCCAGCGACCAGCAGGCCACCACCTCCGGCACCGCCTTCACCGCCCGCTCGAACCGGTCGAAATCGGCCTGGCGGTGGGCACCCAGCGTGATCTCGACGAACACCATGGCGAAGGGCGCGATCCGGCGCAGCGCCAGCCGGGCGTGGTAGCCGGAGATCACGCCCTCGCGCTGAAGCCGGTGCAGCCGGGTCCAGCACGGCGTCGGCGACAGCCCGACCTTCTCGGCCAGGGCCAGCTTGGTGATGCGCCCGTCGCGCTGGATCTCGGCCAGGATGCGCAGGTCGATCGGGTCGAGCTTGACGGAGGACATGGCGGAAACCATGCCGTTGTGTAAATCGGGTTGTCAATTGAACTGATCTTGGATCACAGTCCAATCATGACAATGTGGCAACCCGACCCCGCCGCCCTGCGGCGGCCCGCCTATCTCTCCCTGGCCGACCAGATCGCGCGGGCGATCTCGGATGGCCGGCTGCAGCCAGGCGAGCGGCTGGCGACGCACCGGCACATGGCCGAGACGCTGGAGCTGTCGGTGCAGACCGTCAGTCGGGCCTATGAGGAGCTGATCCGCCGCGGCCTGATCTCCGGCGAGACCGGGCGCGGCACCTTCATCCGCGCGCCGCAGCGCGAGCCCGTGCCGCCCTACATCCCCGAGCGGCTGAGCGAGGTGATCGATCTCTCGATCCTGAAGCCGGTGGTGTGCGAGACCCGTCACATCGACGCGATGAAGGCGGCGCTGCATGCGCTGGCGGACGATCTGCCGCATTCCGCCGTGCTGTCCTTCCGCCCGAACACGCTGTTCGCCCGCCACCGCCGTGTGGCGCAGGGCTGGCTGCGCGAGCAGTGCGGGGTTGAGGCCACGCCCGGCGCCATCCACCTGACCAACGGCGCCACCGCCGGCATGACCATCGCCCTGATGGCCGCGGCCCCGCCGGGGTCCACCGTGGTGACCGAGGCGGTCGGCCACCACACGCTGGTGCCGCTGGCCGCCTATCTCGGCCTGCGGCTGCGCGGCGTGGCGATCGATGCCGAGGGCGTGATCCCCGAGGCGCTGGACGAGGCCTGCAGCGAGGGCGACGTCCGCGCCCTGTTCGTGATGCCGAACCCGATCAACGCCACCGCCAGCCTAATGGGCGCGGCGCGGCGGGCCGGGATCGTCGAGGTGGCGCGCCGCCACGGCCTGCAGATCATCGAGAACGACGTGCTGGCGCCGCTGTTGAGCGAGCGGCTGCCGCCGCTGGCCGCCCTGGCGCCGGAGCGCACGCTGTACGTCACCACCTTCACCAAATGCGTGATGCCGGGGCTGCGCGCCGGCTATCTGGTGGTGCCGGACCGGCTGGGGCCGGGCGTGGCCAACCGCAGCCTGGTGACCAGCTGGATGGCGACCGGGCTGATCGCCGAGCTGGCCGCGCGCTGGGTCGAGAACGGCACGGCGTCGGAGCTGGTGCGCTGGCAGGTCGAGGCGATTCGCGGCCGCCAGGCGATCGCCGCTGAGCTGCTGGCCGGCATCCCGCACAAGGCCCATCCGGAGGGGCTGCATGTCTGGCTGCCGCTGGGCGAGGGGCGGTCGGAGGAGGAGTTCGTGTCGCATGCCCGGCTGCAGGGCGTGGCGATCGCGCCCGGCGCCTCGTTCGCGATCGGGGGCGCCAGCGAGGGCGGCATGGACCGGCAGCCGGCGGTGCGGATCTCGGTCGGCTCGACCACGCCCGAGCAGCTGCGCGACGGGCTGAAGATCGTCGTCAGCCTGCTGCAGGGCGAGCCGGAGCCGGTGCTGCTGGCGATGTAGCAACCGGCAAGCCACTGCCTAAGGAATCATCACGGCAGATGAGATTGTACTGATTTATTTTTCCATTTGACATGATTTTGTCTCCCTTCCATCGTTGGCAGCAACAGAGGCCCGTCGCCGCAACAGGGAGAGCGACTTGGCGAACTCCGCATCCGACCCGTGCATCAGCGTCGAGGGCGTCACCAAGCGCTTCGGGCCGCTGACCGTCCTGAACGACCTGAATTTCACCGTGAAGCCGGGCGAGAAGCTGGCCCTGATCGGGCCGTCCGGCTCCGGGAAGACCACCATCCTGCGCATCCTGATGACGCTGGAGGAGATCAACGGCGGCCATATCCGGATCGAAGGCGAGCAACTGTTCCACATGCCGCGGAACGGCGGGCTGGTGGCGGCCGATGACCGCCATCTGCACAAGATGCGCGCCAAGATCGGCATGGTGTTCCAGCTGTTCAACCTGTTCCCGCACAAATGCGTGCTGGACAACGTGACCCTGGCGCCGATCCTGACCGCCGGCGCCGACCGCAAGACCGCCGAGGCCCGGGCGATGGAGCTGCTCGAGCTGGTCGGCATGGCGGAGAAGGCCAAGGCGATGCCAGCGCAGCTGTCCGGCGGCCAGAAGCAGCGCGTGGCGATCGCCCGCGCCTTGGCGCTGAAGCCGAAGATCATGCTGTTCGACGAGGTCACCTCGGCGCTCGACCCCGAGCTGGTCGAGGAGGTGCTGAACGTCATGCGCCGCCTGGCCGCCGAGACCGACATGACCATGCTGCTGGTCACCCACGAGATGAGCTTCGCCCACGACTTCGCCGACCGGGTCCTGTTCTTCGACCGCGGCCGGATCGTCGAGGAGGGGCCGCCGGACGAGATCTTCCGGCACCCGCGCGAGGAGCGGACCCAGACCTTCCTCAAGAAGATCATCGCCGCCGGCCAACGGATCTGACCGCAGCGGCCCCCAAACGCAGAACAGGAGAGGCAAACATGAACAAGACCGGATTTTGCGCGCGTCTGATCCTGGCCGCCGCATCGGCCGCCGCCCTGGCGGCCTTCGCGCAGCCGGCCACGGCCGACACGCTGGAGAATTTGAAGGAGCAGGGCTTCGCCCGCATCGCCATCGCCAACGAGCCGCCCTTTACCGCGGTGGCGGCGGACGGCAAGGTTTCCGGCGCCGGGCCGGACGTGGCGCGCGAGGTGTTCAAGCGCATGGGCGTGCCCGATGTCGTCGCCTCGATCTCGGAATACGGCGCCATGATCCCTGGCCTGCAGGCCCGCCGCTTCGACGCGGTCACCGCCGGCCTGTTCATGAAGCCGGAGCGCTGCCGCGCCGTGGCCTATTCCCAGCCGATCCTGTGCGACGGCGAGGCCTTCGCGGTGGCGAAGGGCAACCCGAAGAACTTCCAGAGCTATGCCGACATCGCCGCCAATGCGGACGCCAAGATCGGCGCGCCGGGCGGCGGCACCGAGGAGCGGCTGGCGCTCGAGGCCGGGGTGCCGCGCGACCGGGTGATCGTGGTGCCGGACGGTCAGAGCGGCATCAAGATGCTGCAGGACGGCCGCATCGACGTCTATTCGCTGCCGATCCTGTCGATCCAGGATCTGCTGAAGAAGGCGTCCGACCCGAATATCGAGATGATCGGGCCGGTGAAGAACGCGCCGGTCTATTGCGACGGCGCCGCCTTCCGCAAGCAGGACACGGCGCTGCGCGACGCCTTCGACAAGGAGCTGGCGGCGCTGAAGCAGTCCGGCGAGTTCGCCAAGATCGTCGAGCCCTATGGCTTCTCGGCCAAGGCCGCGCTCGAGACCAACCGCGACGCGATGTGCGGCGGCCCGAACTGACAGCCACCCTTGTCCGTCATTCCCGCGAAAGCGGGAATCTCTGTCCGCTCGTCCGGTCGCGAGATCCCCGCTTTCGCGGGGATGACGGTCAGAAATGGAATGACATCCGCACGATGACCCCGCCACGACGAGCCGCCGCATGAACCAGTGGGAAGGCTATCTCGGGCTGATCCTGCAGGGCGCCTGGGTGACGATCGAGCTGACCGTGCTGGGCTGCGCCCTGGCGCTGGTGGTTGCCTTCCTGGCCGGGCTGGGGCGGCTGTCGTCCAGCTGGCTGCTGCGCACCATCGCCACGACCTATGTCGAGTTCTTCCGCGGCACCTCGATCTTCGTGCAGCTGTTCTGGATCTATTTCGTGCTGCCGCTGGCCGGGTTCGAGCTCAGCCCGCTGCTGGCCGGTGTGCTGGCCCTCGGCCTCAATGTCGGGGCCTATGGGGCGGAGGTGGTGCGCGGCGCCGTGCAGTCGATCGGGCGCGAGCAGCGCGAGGCCTGCGTCGCCCTGAACCTGACCCGGCGGCAGAGCCTGTGGCACGTCATCCTGCCCCAGGCCTTCGTGCTGATGCTGCCGACCTTCGGCAACAACGCCATCGAGCTGTTGAAGGCCACCGCCGTGGTGTCGCTGATCTCGCTGACCGACCTGACCTTCCAGGCGCAGATCGTGCGGGCCCAGACCGGCAGCACCGCCTTCCCCTTCCTCACCATCCTGCTGATCTATTTCGCGCTGGCGCTGCTGATCTCGGCCGGGGTGCGGGCGCTGGAGCGCCGCCTGGCCCGCGGCCTCGACGGCGTGCGGAGCTGAGCCATGGATTGGGACTGGGCCTTCGTCGTCGAGATCCTCCCGACCCTGATCCAGGGCGTGAAGATCACCATCCTGGCCACCATCCTCGGCTACGCCCTGGCGGTGGTGCTGGGCCTCGGCCTCGCTTTGCTGCGCCGGACCCGCCGGCGCTGGCTGGCCCGCACCGTGGGCTTCCTGATCGAGTTCATTCGCGGCACGCCGCTGCTGGTGCAGCTGTATTTCCTGTTCTACATCATGCCGGATCTCGGCCTGACGCTGTCGCCCCTGACCGCCGGGGTGATCGGCCTCGGCCTGCACTACGCCACCTACACGGCGGAAGTGTACCGCGCCGGCATCGACAACACCCCGCGCGGCCAGTGGGAGGCGGCGAAGGCCTGCAACCTGACGGCGGGGCAGAGCTGGCGCCATGTGATCCTGCCGCAGGCGATTCCGCCGATGTTGCCGGCGCTGGCCAACTACTTCATCGCCATGTTCAAGGAGACGCCGCTGCTCTCCGCCATCACGGTCCTGGAGTTGATGAACCAGGCCCGCAGCGTCGCCAATTTCAACTACCGCTACCTGGAGCCGATGACGCTGGTCGGCGCCTTCTTCCTCGTCATCAGCCTGATCGCCGTGGTCGGCCTCCGCTTCCTGGAGCGCCGCTTCCGGCCGCTGCGCTGAGCCGGAGCCGACCATGATTGAGATCGAACGGTCCACCCTGCCGCTTAGCTTCGACGACCGCCCCCTGCCGAAGCGGGTCGGCTTGGTCATCCTGGCGACCGACCACACCAGCGAGCCGGATTTCCACCGCATGGTCGCGAGTGATCGGATCGGCGTCTACGTCGCCCGCATCGCCTATGCCAACCCGACCACCCCGGAGAACCTGCGCCGGATGCAGCCG
Source organism: Inquilinus sp. YAF38 (assembly GCF_052113205.1). NCBI lineage: Bacteria > Pseudomonadati > Pseudomonadota > Alphaproteobacteria > Rhodospirillales > Rhodospirillaceae > Inquilinus > Inquilinus sp. YAF38. The sequence goes on from NZ_JBFRCU010000006.1 coordinate 90,478, forward strand.
CGCCTCAGCGAGGGCGCCGGGCTGATCCTGCCGGGGGAGGGGCTGGACCTGGTCTGCTATTCCTGCACCTCGGCCTCGGTGGTGATGGGCGACGACGCGGTCGAGGAGGCGATCCGCGAGGCCAAGCCGGGCGTCACCGTGGTGACCCCGCCGCTGGCCGCGCGCCGCGCCCTCGATGCGCTCGGCGCCCGCCGGATCGCGGTGCTGACGCCCTATACGGTCGAGACCAGCCGGCCGATGGCGGACTACTTCACCGGCCACGGCCACGACATCGCCCGCTTTACCTGCCTCGGCCTGGACGACGACCGCGAGATGGCGCGGATCAGCCTGTCGTCGATCGTGGAAGCGGCCGAGGCGGCGATGGCGCCGGACGCCGAGGCGCTGTTCATCTCCTGCACCGCCTTGCGCGCCGCCGGGGTGGTGGCGGAGATCGAGCGCCGGATCGGCAAGCCGGTCGTGACCAGCAACCTCGCCACCGCCTGGATGGCGCTGCGCCTGTGCGGCGACGACCGCCCCCGGCCGGAGCTCGGCCGGCTGATGGCGCTGTGAGGCCGCGATGATCGCCTATCCGCTTTTTTCAATGTCATTGCCGGGCTTGACCCGGCAATCCAGGGGCCACCCAGAGCGGCATCGGCATTCCCTGGATGCCCGGGTCAAGCCCGGGCATGACAGGAAAGGGGAAGGGCGTAGCAAAGCTGCCGACGTCTCTCGTTCGAGTCCCCCCTCCCCTCGCGGGWGGGGGGTAGGGGGAGGGGGGTCCCTCCGCCAGAACCGGCCGTGTCCTATCGGAACTCCAAGGCCCATCGCATTCGCGCGCGGACGCGCGCAGACCCCTCTCCCTGCCCCCCTCCCGCAAGGGGAGGGGGGACTAAAAAGGGAGTGCCGGCGCTTTAAAGGTCCAGGCCGATGACCGCCGTCACCCTCGACACCATCCGCGCCGCCGCCGATCGCATCGCCGGTGAGGTGGTGCGGACGCCGCTGGTCCGTTCCGCCTCGCTGTCCGAGCGCGCCGGGGCGCCGGTGTTCCTCAAGCTGGAGACCCGGCAGACCACCGGCAGCTTCAAGCTGCGCGGCGCGACCAACGCCGTGCTGTCCCTGCCGCCCGAGGCGCGACAGGTCGGCATCGCCGCGGCCTCGACCGGCAATCATGGCCGCGGCCTGGCCCATGCCGCCGCCCGCCAGGGCCTGCGCTGCGTCGTCTGCATGTCCGCTCTGGTGCCGGAGAACAAGGTCGCCGCGATCCGCGCGCTCGGCGCCGAGATCCGCATCGTCGGCCGGTCCCAAGACGACGCGCAGGAAGAGGTCGACCGGCTGGTGGCGGAGGAGGGCTTCACCGCCATCCCGCCCTTCGACCATGCCGACGTGATCTCCGGCCAGGGCACCATCGGCCTCGAGATCGTCGCCGACCTGCCCGATGTGGCGCAGGTGGTGGTGCCGCTGTCCGGCGGCGGCCTGTTCGGCGGCATCGCCGCCGCGGTCAAGGGGCTGCGGCCGCAGGCCCGCATGGTCGGCGTGTCGATGGCCCGCGGCCCGGCGATGCGCGACAGCCTCGCCGCCGGCCGGCCGGTCGCGGTCGAGGAACTGCCGACGCTGGCGGATTCGCTCGGCGGCGGCATCGGCCTCGATAACCGCCTCACCTTCGCTTTGGCCCGTGACCTGCTGGACGAGGCGGTGCTGCTGACCGAGGCCGAGATCGCCGCCGCGATCGACCACGCCTATGCGGCGGAGCAGGAGATCGTCGAGGGCGGCGGGGCGGTCGGCATCGGCGCGCTGCTGGCCGGCAAGCTCACCGTATCCGGCCCGACCGTACTCGTGGTCTCGGGCCGCAACATCGACATGGCGCTGCACCGGCGGATCGTCAGCGGCGCCTGGGAGGAGACATCGTGCCCCGCATGACCATCGTGACGGAGGCGGAGCTACGCCGCGCCGTCCCGCTCGACCGCGACGCCGTCGCCTGCGTCGAGGACGCGTTCCTGGCGCTGGCCACCAAGGATGTGGTGATGCCGCCGATCCTGCGCCTCGACATCCCCGAGCATCGCGGCGAGGTCGACGTCAAGACCGCCTATGTGCCGGGGCTGGACGGCTTCGCCATCAAGATCAGCCCCGGCTTCTTCGACAACCGGAAGCTGGGCCTGCCCAGCACCAACGGGCTGATGGTGCTGTTCAACGCCAGGACCGGGCTGGTCGACGCCGTGTTCCTGGACAATGGCTATCTGACCGATGTCCGCACCGCCGCGGCCGGGGCGGTGGCCGCGAAACATCTCTCGCGGCCGGACTCATGGGTGGCGGCGATCTTCGGCGCCGGGGTGCAGGCCCGGCTTCAGCTCAAGGCCCTGACCCTGGTGCGGCCGATCGTCGAGGCGCGGATCTGGGCCCGCGACCCGGACCGGGCGCAGGCGCTCGCGGCAAGACTGTCGGACGAGCTGGGCCTCGCCGTCCATGCCGAGGCGGCGCCTCGGGCCGCGATCGACGGCGCCGACATCATCGTCACCACCACCCCGGCGGCCGAGCCGATCCTGCGCGCCGAATGGCTGGCGCCCGGCCAGCACGTCACTGCCATGGGGTCGGACGCCGAGCACAAGAACGAGCTGGACCCGGCGATCCTCGCCAAGGCGGATCTCTACGTCGCCGACAGCTTGGCCCAGACGCGCCGGCTGGGCGAGCTGCACCACGCCATCGCCGCGGGCACCGTCGCCGCCGACGCCGTCTTCCCCGAGCTCGGCGCGGTCATTGCGGGCAAAGCAGCGGGCCGGCCCTCCGCCGCCGCCATCACCGTCGCGGACCTGACCGGCACCGGCGTCCAGGACACCGCTATCGCCACCCTGGCCCGCGGCCGTGTCGCCGCCGCCGGGGTCGGCACCCCATTCGAAAGCTGAGAGGCACAGCATGTCCGTAGAGCTCAACTTCAGCCGCGAGGAATATGCCGCGCGGCTCGCCAAGACCCGTGCCGCCATGGCCCGCAAGGGCATCGACCTGCTGTGGATCAGCGACCCGTCGAACATGGCCTGGCTGACCGGCTATGACGGCTGGTCCTTCTATGTCCACCAGGGCGTGCTGGTGCCGCCGGAGGGCGAGCCGATCTGGTACGGCCGTGGCCAGGACGCCAACGGCGCCAAGCGCACCGCCTATCTCGCCCATGACAACATCATCGGCTATCCCGACCATTACGTGCAGTCGACCGAGCGGCACCCGATGGACCGGCTGGCCGAGATCATCGACTCGCGCGGCTGGGGCCGGCTGTCGATCGGCGTCGAGATGGACAATTACTGGTTCTCCGCCGCCGCCTTCGCCTCGCTGCAGCGCCATTTGCCCAATGCCCGCTTCGCCGACGCCACCGCGCTGGTGAACTGGCAGCGCGCGGTGAAGAGCCCGCAGGAGCTGGACTACATGCGCAAGGCCGCCCGTATCGTCGAGGCGATGCACAAGCGGATCGTCGAGAAGGTCGAGCCCGGCCTGCGCAAGAACGACCTGGTGGCCGAGATCTACGATGCCGGCATCCGCGGCGTCGAAGGCTTCGGCGGCGACTACCCGGCGATCGTGCCGCTGCTGCCCTCGGGCGCCGACGCCTCGGCCCCGCACCTGACCTGGGACGACAAGCCGATGCGGTCGGGGGAGGGCACCTTCTTCGAGATCGCCGGCTGCTACAAGCGCTACCACTGCCCGCTGTCGCGCACCGTGTTCCTGGGCAAGCCGACCCAGGCCTTCCTCGATGCCGAGAAGGCGGTGCTGGAGGGGATGGAGGCGGGCCTGGGCGCGGCGCGGCCCGGCAACACCTGCGAGGACATCGCCAACGCCTTCTTCGCGGTGCTGAAGAAATACGGGATCATCAAGGACAACCGCACCGGCTACCCGATCGGCCTCAGCTACCCGCCCGACTGGGGCGAGCGCACCATGAGCCTGCGCCCCGGCGACCGCACGGTGCTGGAGCCCGGCATGACCTTCCACTTCATGACCGGGCTGTGGCTGGAGGAGATGGGGCTGGAGATCACCGAGAGCATCGCCATCACCGACAGCGGCGTCGAGATCCTGGCCGACGTGCCGCGCCAGCTCTTCGTGAAACCATGAGCGACTTGCCGCCCTCGCCGATCGTCCCTTCCGTCGATTTCGACCGCGACGGGGTGCAGCACGGCACGCTGCGCCTGCCCTACAGCCGGGACGATTCCGCCTGGGGCTCGGTGATGATCCCGATTGCGGTGGTGAAGAACGGGGAGGGGCCGACCGCGCTCCTCACCGGCGCCAATCACGGCGACGAATATGAGGGGCCGATCGCCCTGTTCGACCTGGCGCGGACGCTGGACCCGGCGTCGGTCCGCGGCCGGGTGATCATCGTCCCGGCGATGAACTATCCCGCCTTCCGCGCCGGCACCCGCACCTCGCCGATCGACAAGGGCAACCTGAACCGCAGCTTCCCGGGCCGGCCGGACGGCACGCCGACGCAGAAGATCGCCGACTACTTCCAGCGCCACCTGCTGCCGCTGGCCGACATCGTGCTGGACTTCCACTCCGGCGGCCGGACTCTGGACTTCGTGCCCTTCGCCGCCGCCCACATCCTGCCCGACAAGGACCAGGAGGCGCGCTGCTTCGCGGCGGTGGAGGCGTTCTCCGCCCCCTGGTCGATGCGGATGCTGGAGATCGACGCGGTCGGCATGTACGACACCGCGGCCGAGGCGGCGGGCAAGGTCTTCGTCACCACCGAGCTCGGCGGCGGCGGCACCGCCACGGCGCGCACGGCGGGGATCGCCAAACGCGGCGTGCGCAACCTGCTGCGCCATGCCGGCATCCTGCAGGGCGAGGTCGAGCGCGTGCCCAGCCGCTGGCTCGACATGCCCTCCGCCGACTGCTTCCGCTTCGCCGAGCAGGACGGCATGACCGAGACCTGCGTCGACCTCGGCGACCCGGTGCGGAAGGGCGACATCATCGCCCGCATCCACCCGGTCGACCGCACCGGCCAGGCCCCGGCGGAATACCGGGCGGCACTGGACGGCATCCTGGCGGCCCGGCATTTCCCAGGGCTGGTGAAAGCGGGGGACTGCCTGGCGGTGATCGGCACGGTGGAGGGGTAGTCCCCCCTCACCCTCCCGTCGCCAACGCGACGGGCCCCTCCCTCTCCCCAAGGAGAGGGAAAAGCAAGCTCCGGCCCCTATACCTCTCCCCCCGGAGAGGTCGAAATCGCGCAGCGATTTCGGGTGAGGGGGATGGCGCCGGCTTTGCCGGGTTGTGGGCGGATCCCATATGGTTGGCATCAATCATGGAGTCCAGCCGTGCAGCCCGACCTGTTCGGCCCGCCGCCGCTCGCCGGCCTGTCGACCGTCGAGGGCATCGTCACGCCGGAGGAGGAGCGGCATTTGACTTCGGCGATCGACGCGGCGGAGCTGTCGCCGTTCCGCTACCAGGGCTGGGAAGGCCGGCGCCTGACCGCCACCTTCGGCTGGCGCTACGATTTCGAGGACGGCAGCTTCCGGCCGGCGGAGCCGGTCCCGGACTGGCTGCTGCCGCTGCGCGAGAAGGCCGCCCGCTTCGCCGGGCTGGGCCCGGCCACCCTCGCCCAGGCGCTCTTGATCCGCTACGACCCCGGCGCCGGCATCGGCTGGCACCGCGACCGGCCGGTGTTCGAGCATGTCATCGGCATATCGCTCGGCGCCGCCGCGACCCTGCGCTTCCGCCGCCGCCGGCCGGAGGGCGGCTTCGACCGCAGGTCCGTGCCGCTGGCGCCGCGCTCGGCCTACCACCTGTCCGGTGAGGCCCGGCACGGCTGGGAACACAGCATCCCGGAGATGGACGCGACCCGGTGGTCGGTGACGTTCCGCAGCCTGTCCGGCCGCAAGCCTTGATCCGTCATTGCGAGGAGGCGAAGCCGACGAAGCAATCCAGGGGCCGATGCGAGCGGCCCTGGATTGCTTCCCCCGGCTCAAGGCCGGGGTCGCAATGACGATGGATGGGTCGACCCGCCGGTATCAGCCGAACGCCACCAGGTCGCGCAGCTGGTCGAACTCGGCCACGAGCGGCGCGCCGGCGTCGTTCGGCTTCACCGACGGGTCTCGGATCACCTGGACGACATGGACGCCTGCCTGACGCGCCGCCGCGACCTCGCGCGGATTGTCGGTCAGGAACAGGATGCGGTCGGGCGCGGCGCCAAGATCCGCGGCGATCGCCAGATAGGAGTCGGGCACCACCTTGGCGCCGATGTCGGTGTCGTAGTGCCGGCCGAAATAGGGCCGCAGGTCGCCGCGGTTGGAGTTCTGGAAGAACTCGACCTGCGCCTTGACCGAGCCGGAGGAGAAGATGTGCATCGGCACGCCGGCCTTGTGCCAGCCCTCCAGCGCCGCATGGGCGTCGTCGTAGATGTGGCCCTTGAAGGCGCCTTCCTTGTAGCCCTCCTCCCAGACCAGCCCCTGCAGCAGCTTCAAGGGCGGCACCTTCTGATCGGCATCCTGCCAGGCGATCAGCGCGGCGACCGGGTCCTGGCCGGGTTCGATCCGCTCCACCGTCTCGCGCAGCGCGCGCTGCACCACCGGATGGTCGGGGTGCTTCGCGACGAAGACCGGGATCCGCTCCCGCGAGAAGGGGTACAGCACGTCCAGCACATAGCGCTGCGAGCTGATCGTGCCCTCGATGTCGAGCAGGATCAGGTCGATCGGGTGGGTCTGGAAGGTCAGGGTCATCTCGGTCTCTCAGGCCGCGCGGGTGGCGGCGACAATATCGTCTGGCGTGCGGAAACGCTCGGGCTCCGTCAGCATGCGGCGGGCCAGCAGCACGGCGCGGCGCTCGCAGGCGGCGCGGCGGTCGGGGTCGACGATGCGCAGGAAGTCGGCGACATGGGCGTAGCTGAACACCCGGCGGATCATCTTCAGCGCGGCGAAGCCGACCATGTCGGCGAAGATCTCCGCCTCCAGCGCTTCATAGTCGCCGCGCAGCAGGGCGGCCGAACCGGGCTTCGGGAACAGGTCGTCGTGCCAGGCGTCGCCGCCGCCCTCGCTCTCCCACAACTGGCGGAAGGTGCGGCTGAAGCTGTCCCACAGCAGCGCCGGCTGATCCAAGAGCCACTCGGCCATGTCGGTGCGGTCGTCCGCCGGCGTGGCGTGGCCGGGCTGGGCCAGGTGGCTGATCAGGATATTGGCGAGATAGGCGCCGAGGTCGAAGCCGATCGGGCCGTACAGCGCGAATTCCGGGTCGATCACCATGGTGTCCGTCTCGGTCACCATGATCGCCGCAGTGTGCAGGTCGCAATGGATCAGCGCCTGGCCCGTGGTCAGGAAGCGCTGGGCCAGGCGGCCGGCCGCGCGCTTGAGCTCGACGTCCTCGCGGAAGCCGCGCGCCAGGTCGTCCAGCTGCGGGCTGGTCCAGGAACTGCGCGGGTTGTCGCGATAGGGATCCTGGAAGATCAGGTCGAGGGTGATGCGCTGCAGCTCGACCCCGGCGGCGAAGCGGGCCTGCCATTCCCGCACCCGCTCCAGCGGCTGGTGGAAGGGCGAGGTGCGGTGGCAGGCGCGGGCGACGAAGGCGCCGATATCGGCCGAGACGCGGGGGAAGCGCCGGCCCTCGATCAGGGCATAGCGCAGCGTCTCATGCGGCGTCAGCAGCTCCATCGCCAGGATCTGGCGCCCGGGATCGTAGTGGTGGAGCTTCGGCAAGACGCCTTCGGTCAGCGGGCCGACGATGGCGAGATAGGATTGCTCGAAGAAGGCGCGGTTGTCCGGCAGCGGCCAGCTCTCGCCGGCATGGCGCACCCAGGGCAGCGCCTGCTTCAGGCACAGGCCGCCGGCCGGGCCGCGGACCAGGAACACCACGTTGAGGAAGCCGTCGCTGGCCTCGCGCAGGTCCCAGCCCTCCGGATCGCCGCCGAGGATCGCGGCCAGGTCCGGATGGGCGGCGAGATAGGCGCGGGCGGCCGGGACGTCGAGCGGCTGGACGGTCACTTCACGCTCCCCTCGGTCAGCCCCGCCACCAGCCAGCGCTGGGCCAGGAGGGCGATGAGATAGATCGGCGCGATCCCGGCCAGCGAGGCCGCGGCCATCTGACCGAAATTCACCAGCCGGTCGCCCTGGAACAGCGAGATGCCGACGGTCAGCGTCCGGGTCTCGTCGGCGAAGGTGAAGACCGAGGCGAACAGGAACTCGTTGTAGCCGAGGATGATGACGATGATCGCCGTCGCCGCGATGCCCGGGGCGACCAGCGGCGCGATTACCCGGATCAGGGTCAGCAGCGGCCCGGCGCCGTCGATCGCCGCCGCATCCTCGATCTCGCGCGGGATGCGCCGCAGGAACGGGATCAGCAGCCACAGCGCCACCGGCACGTTGGTCAGGCCGTAGACCAAGGCCAGCCCGATCACGCTGTTCAGCAGGCCGGCCGCCTTCAGCAGGAAGAAGAACGGGATCGCGGCCACGATTGGCGGCGCCACGAAGCTGCCGAAGGCGATCGAGATCAGCCGCTCCCCCGCCTTGTCCAGGCGCAGGCAGGCATAAGCGGCGGGGAGGGCGATCAGGATGGTGACGAGGCCGCCCAGCACCGCGGTCAGCACCGAATTGACGATGAAGCGGGTCAGCGCCGTGGCGCCGAACGCGGCCGGCCAGTTGGCCAGCGTCGGCGCCTCCGGCAGGAAGGTGCCGGACAGCACCTGGTCCGGCGACTTGAACGAGACCGAGAGCAGATAGGCCAGCGGCAGCAGGAAGGCGGCGGCGACCAGCACGGCGACCAGGTCGATCCAGGACCAGCGATGCGGCGCCTGCGGCCGCGCGGAATGGGCGACGAAGGTCATGTGTACCGCGCCTCCAGCCGCTTGGCCGTGCGCGAGGCCGGCCAGATCACCAGGCTGACGAAGCCGACGAAGACCAGCGTCGCCGCGGCGGCGCGGCCGACATCGAACTGCTCGAAGGCCAGGCGCCAGATCTGGAAGCCGGTGGTGGTGGTGTCGAAGCCGGGGCCGCCGAAGGTCAGGACATAGACCAGGTCGAACAGCTTGAACGCCATCACCAGGCGCAGCAGGAACACGGCGGCCAGGGTCGGCACCAGCAGCGGCAGGGTGATGTGGCGGAAGCGCTGCCAGGCCGTGGCGCCGTCCAGCCGCGCCGCCTCCATCACCTCCTCCGACAGGCTCTTGATCGCGGCGAAGCAGAGCAGGGCGACGAAGGGCGTCCACTGCCAGGCGTCGGCGACGACGATGGCGGCCGCGGCCCAGCTGGAGGAGCCGAGGAAGCTCATCGGCGCGTCGGTCAGCCCGGCGGCGCGCAGCCAGCCGTTCAGCAGGCCGCCATCGGCGGCGAAGATCAGCTTCCAGGCGACGCCGACCATCACCGGCGGGGTCATCAGCGGCAGGAGCATCAGGCTGGTGAACACCCGGCTGGCGCGGACCAGCCGGTGGAACAGCAGGGCCAGCGCCAGGCCCAGCACCAGCTCGACGGCCGCCATCGGCAGGGCGAAGGCGGCGCTGCGCCACAGCGAGGCCAGGAAGGCCGGGTCGCCCAGCACCCGGGCGAAATTGGCGATGCCGGCCCAGTCGCGCAGCGGCTTGCCCAGCGTGCTCTTGCTGAGGGAGAGGGCGACCAGCGCCACCAGCGGATACAGCGTCGTCAGCACCAGCGTCACCACCAGCGGCGCGGCCAGGGAGGCATTGCCCAGCCGCCACCGCCGGCGCCGCGCCGGCGCTTCCGCTTGTGCCGTGTCGATGCTCTCCGTCAGGGCCATCACGAACCGATGATCGAGGTCCACTGCTCATGCGCCGCCGCGATCGCCTCCTCCGGCGCCTTCTGGTCGGCCAGGATCAGCGCCAGCTCATCGGCCAGCACCTGCATCAGCTGCGGCGATTCCGGACCGTTCGGCCAGGGCAGGCCGTTCTCCAGCGCCCCGGCCAGCGCGGTCTGCACCTTCGGCGCGAAGGCCTTGTACTCCGGCGCGTTCAGCGTCGAGGTCCGGTCCGGGTCGATGCCGCTGCCCGTGGTCAGCAACAGCCCGAGGCCGGTCTTGGCGCTGGTGGCGAACTTGATGAACTCCCAGGCATGGTCCTGCTTCTCGGAGCCCGAGGAGATGGCGAAGGCGAAGCCGGAGTTGAGCGCCAGCCGGCTGGTCTTGTTCGAACCGCCGACCGGGATCCGCACCGCGTCCCATTTGTCGACGATCTTCGAGCCTTTCGGGTCCTGGGCGTAGACGCCGAGGTCGCTCCAGAACTCGATCATCGCCACCTTGCCCGACAGGAAGGCCGGCAGGCCTTCCTCGAACCGGGTCTCCAAGGGCGTCGGCAGGGCCGAGGGCGCGGCGTCCTTCAGCGCCTTGGCCGCCTCGACCGCCGCGGATTCGTCCAGGGCGGAGGAACCGTCCTCCTTCAGGTAGCGGCCGCCGAATCCGGCCAGGCGGTTGGTGTAGGACGCGCCGATGATGATCGGCGCCTTGCCGCCCAGCACCGCGGCGCCATAGATACCGTTGGCCTTCTCGGCCTCGGTGATCGCCTTCGACCGTTCCAGATACTCGTCCCAGGTGGTCGGCGCCTTCAGCCCGTGCCGGCCGAAGATCTCGGTGTTGTAGAACAGCAGGTGGCTGTCGCCGTCATAAGGCAGGCCCCAGCGCTTGCCGTCGGCCAGGGTGTAGGGGTCGTAGATCGAGCGCAGATAGTCGTCCGGCTGGATCTCGGCCTTGTCGCGCTCGATCCGCTCGGTGACGTCGACGATGATGCCGTCATTCGCCAGCGCGCCGACCCCGGTGTACCAGTAGTCGATCACGTCGAAATTGTTGGTGCCGGACTGCACGTCCAGCGTCGCCTTGGCCTGCAGCTGGTCATAGGGCACGGCGGTGACGTTGACCTTGCCGCCGGTCAGCTTTTCCCAGGCCTCGGCTAGGTAGCGCCCGGCCACCACATGCGGCTGGATGATCATCAGGTTCAGGCTCTGCCCGTCGAAGCGCTTCGCCTGGGCGAAGGCGCGGCCGAGCGGCGTGCCGGAGAGGCCGAGCCCGAGCGCACCGGCGGAGGCCCCGGCCAGGAAACGGCGGCGGCCGAACGGGAATGCAGACAGGCTGCCGCGGTCGTGCGGTGAGGTCATGGCAGGGATCCTGGGTGGACGGGCCGGCGCTGGGCCGGCCGGTCGTTGGTCAGCCGGCGTAGAGCGGGAAGCGGCGGGCGATGGCGTCGCCGGTGAAGTTGGCGATCCAGCCGTCGCTGTTCTCGAACAGGCGGATGGCAGTGAAGCGCGGCGCCGGGCCCATGTCGAACCAATGGGTGGTGCCGGCCGGCACGCTGATCAGGTCGTCCTTGGTACACACCACCTTGAACACCCGGCCGGCCTTGCGCAGGTAGAAGGCGCCGGAGCCCTCGACGAAGAACCGGACCTCGTCCTCGCTGTGGGTGTGCTCGTCCAGGAACTTCTCGCGGAAGGCTTCGCGCTGCGGGTGGTCCGGCTGCATCCGCACCACGTCGACCGATCTGTAGCCGCATTCGGCCTTCAGCTTGTCGATCTCCGGCTTGTAGGCCGCGATCACCGCGTCCTGGTCGGCCTCGGCCGGCAGTGGCGCGCTGGCTTCCCAGCGCTCGAACCGGACGCCGATGCCGTTCAGCTCTCGCGCGATCGCGGCGCCGTCCTCGGTGTCGACCAGCAGCGCCGCGGGATTGGTCTCGTCATAGACATAGAGCCGGGTCATGGCTGCAGCCTCCGTCGCTCGAATTCGAATCCCAGCAGGACCTCCAGCGCCTCGAGATGGCGCCGCGCCTCGGCCGGGGTGCGGCCCCAGGCGTAAAGCCCGTGGCCGGCCAGGAGGTAGCCGGGGATGGCGGGGGCGCCGCCCAGCCGCGCCAGCACCTGCGGGCCCAGCAGCGCCATGTCCTGGGAATTGGCGAAGACCGGGATGTCGAGCGCGACCTCATGTGTCTTCACGCCCGCCAGCGCCTTCTGCAGCTCGAAGCCTTGGATCCGCACCGCGCCCTTGGCGACATCGACCAGCGACAGCAGCGTCGCCGCCGGGCTGTGCACGTGGTAGATCGCGCCGATCTCCGCGAATGCCCGGTACAAATCGACATGCAGGGGCGCCTCGGCCGAGGCGCGCGGATGCGCCGGGTCGTCCAACGACACGGTGATGATGTCGTCGCGGGTCAGCCGGGCCTTGTCGGTGCCGGTGGCGGTGATGGCGATCTCGTCGCCGTCGATCCGGGCGGAGAAGTTGCCGCTGGTGGCCGGCACCCAGCCGCGGGCGCCGGCAAAGGCGGCGCCGTCGAGCACGGCCTGGATCGCGGCGTCCTGCTCCGCCGGCTTCTGCGGCAGGCGGGCGACGGGCGAAACGGGGAGGATGTCGGGTGTCGGGGCCATGGTCGATCCGGGTGCGGGTCGGCGGGTTCTGCATTTTGTCGTTGCAGCGTGGAGGATTTACGATAAATCCACTCACATTGCGAACGCCACCGACCATATATACACATCAATCGATGTCAATTCGAATTTGTATAACATAATTTCGAGTGATTGTCGGCGTCGAACCCTATGCCGATCCCGGGCCATTGACCTTCCATCTGCTGGAATCCCCATCTCGCTGGGACGGAGCAGAGGAAGCAGGACATGGCTCACGCCCACCACGACCATTCGGCGCATCACCATCACGGGGCCACGGTGAAGGATCCGGTCTGCGGCATGGCGGTCGATCCGGTCGCGACGCCGCATCACGCCGAACATCGCGGCCGCCAGTATCATTTCTGCAGCGCCGGCTGCCTGGCGAAGTTCCGGGCCGAGCCGGACCGCTACACCCATGAGCCGAGCGAGATCGTGCCGCCCGCCGCAGCCCCGGCCGGCACCATCTACACCTGCCCGATGCATCCGGAGATCCGGCAGGAGGGGCCGGGCAGCTGCCCGATCTGCGGCATGGCGCTGGAGCCGGAGCGGGTGACGGCCGAGGCCGGTCCGAACCCGGAGTTGGCCGATATGCGGCGGCGGTTCTGGATTAGCCTCGCCCTGACCATCCCGATCGTCCTGCTGGAGATGGGCGGCCATCTGCTCGGCATCGATCTCGCCCACGTCATCGGCGCCCACACCGCGGTCTGGGTCCAGCTGGTGCTGGCCACGCCGGTGGTGCTCTGGGCCGGCTGGCCGTTCCTGGTCCGCGGCTGGCAGTCGGTGGTCCGGCGCAGCCTGAACATGTTCACGCTGATCGCGCTCGGCACCGGCGCCGCCTGGCTCTACAGCGTGGTCGCGGCGCTGGTCCCCGGCCTGTTCCCGGACGGCTTCCGCGGCATGGACGGCACCGTGGCCGTGTATTTCGAGCCGGCAGCGGTGATCACCGTGCTGGTGCTGCTGGGCCAGGTGCTGGAGCTGCGGGCGCGCGAGCGCACCGGCGGCGCCATCCGCGCCCTGCTCGACCTGGCGCCGAAGCTGGCCCGCCGCGTGCGCGACGACGGGGCGGACGAGGAGGTCCCGCTCGAGCACGTCCATGCCGGCGACCGGCTGCGCGTCCGGCCCGGCGACAAGGTGCCGGTCGACGGCGCGGTCGAGGAGGGCCGCAGTTCGGTCGACGAAAGCATGATCACCGGCGAGCCGATCCCGGTCGAGAAAGCGCCGGGCGACAAGGTCGTCGGCGGCACCATCAACGGCACCGGCGGCTTCGTCCTGCGGGCCGAGCGGGTCGGCAGCGAGACGGTGCTGGCCCGCATCGTCGAGATGGTCGGCCAGGCCCAGCGCAGCCGGGCGCCGATCCAGCGCCTGGCGGACCGCGTCTCCGGCTGGTTCGTGCCGCTGGTGGTGGCCATCGCGGTGCTGGCCTTCGCCGCCTGGGCGGCCTGGGGGCCGTCGCCGGCGCTGGCCTATGGGCTGGTCGCCGCGGTCTCGGTGCTGATCATCGCCTGCCCCTGTGCCCTCGGCCTGGCCACGCCGATGTCGATCATGGTCGGGGTCGGCCGCGGCGCCCGGCTGGGCGTGCTGATCAAGGACGCCGAGGCGCTGGAGCGGTTGGAGAAGGTCGACACGCTGGTGGTCGACAAGACCGGCACCCTGACCGAAGGCAAGCCGCGGATGGTCCGGATCGTCGCCGCGCCCGGGCAGGACGAGGCCGAATTGCTTCGCCTGGCCGCGGGGCTGGAGCGCGGCAGCGAGCATCCGCTGGCCGCCGCGATCCTGGCCGGCGCGGCGGAGCGCAAGCTGGAGGTGCCGGCGACCAAAGATTTCCGCTCGGTGACCGGCAAGGGCGTCGCCGCGCGGGTCGAGGGGCGGGAGGTCGCGCTCGGCAACGCCGCCCTGCTGGATGAACTCGGTATCGCGGCCGGTTCGCTGGCGGAGCAGGCCGAGGCGCTGCGGCGCGACGGCGCCACCGTCATGCATCTGGTCGTGGACGGCGCGGCCGCCGGGCTGATCGCCGTGGCGGACCCGGTGAAGGAGACCACGCCCGCCGCCATCGCGGCGTTGCGCGCGGCCGGGCTGCGCGTCGTCATGCTGACCGGCGACAACCGCACCACCGCCGCGGCGGTGGCCGGCCGGCTCGGCATCGACGAGGTCGAGGCCGAGGTGCTGCCGGAGGACAAGGGCGCGGTCATCCGCCGGCTGAAGGGCGAGGGCCACGTCGTGGCCATGGCCGGCGATGGGGTGAATGATGCGCCAGCTTTGGCCGAGGCGGATGTCGGCATCGCCATGGGCACCGGCACCGACGTGGCGATCCAGAGCGCGCATGTGACGCTGGTGAAGGGCGATCTGGCGGCCATCGCCCGGGCCCGGTCGCTCAGCGCCGCGACCATGCGCAACATCCGCCAGAACCTGTTCTTCGCCTTCGTCTACAACGCGATCGGCGTGCCGGTGGCGGCCGGCGTGCTGTACCCATTCCTGGGCCTGCTGCTGAGCCCGGAGATCGCGGCCGCGGCCATGGCGCTCAGCTCGGTCTCGGTGATCGCCAACGCGCTGCGGCTGCGGGCGGTCCGGCTCGACGGCTGAGGGGCGGCAGCACCGGCGTGCAAGACCGGCCCCGCGCCGGCCGCTAGCGTCGCGGCATGGACACCTTTCTTGCCGTTCCGGAGCTGTGGCGGCCGCTGGCGGCGCTGCTCCTGGCCTCCGCCGTCGTCATGGGCAGCCCCGGCCCGTCGACGATCAGCCTCACCGCCGTCGGCGCCTCCTTCGGCATCCGCCGGTCGCTGCCCTATGCCGGGGGGCTGATCACCGGCACGGTCGCGGTGCTGCTGGCGGTGGCGGCCGGGGTGGTGGCGCTGGTGACGTCGATTCCGGATGGCGCCCTGGTGTTGGGCGTGCTGTCGGCCGCCTACATCCTGTATCTCGCCGTCAAGATCGCCACGGCCCCGCCGCTCGGCGGCCGGGGCGGGTCCGCGACCGCACCGGGCTTTCTCGGCGGGCTCGGGCTGGCCATCGCCAATCCCAAGGCCTATGTCGCGATCGCCGCCATATTCGCCGCGGACCCCGGCCTCGACGCGGTGGTGAAGACCACCGTGCTCAGCGGCATGGTCGTGCTGATCCACTTCTGCTGGCTGCTGGCCGGCGTGTCGCTGTCGCGTTGGCTGCACGACCCGGTGGCCGCGCGCATCATCAACCTGGCCATGGCCGCGGCATTGGTCGCCGTGACGGCGCTCGCGGTCGTCTAGCGTCTTGGATCCAGCAGGTCGCGAAGCCCGTCGCCGAACAGGTTGAAGCCCAGCACCGAGAAGGTGATGGCCAGGCCCGGGAACAGCGACAGCCAGATGTTCACGCCCAGGAAGTTGCGGCCGTCGCTCATCATCGCGCCCCATTCCGGCGTCGGCGGCTGGGCGCCGAGGCCGAGGAAGGACAGGCTCGCGGCGGTCAGCACCACGGTGCCCGCCGTCAGCGTCGCCTGCACGATGATCGGCCCCAGCGCGTTGCGCAGGATGTGCTGGAACAGGATGCGCCACAGCCCGGCGCCCAAGGCCCGCGCCGCCTCGGTGTACTCCACCTGCTTCAACCCCAGCGCCAGGTTGCGCGACAGCCGGCCATAGACCGGGATCGAGAAGATGGCGATGCCGATCATCAGGTTGACCAGGCTGGTGCCGAGGATGCTGACGATCAGGATCGACAGCACGATGCCCGGGAAGGCGAACAGGATGTCCATCACCCAGATGATCGCCTGGTCGACCCGGCCGCCGGAATAGCCGGCCAGCAGGCCCAGCGGGATGCCGACGACGAGCGCGATGCCGACGCCCAGCACGATCTCCAGCAGCGACAGCCGGGCGCCGTAGACGATCCGGGAATACAGGTCGCGGCCATACTGGTCGGTGCCGAAGAAATGCTCGGCCGAGGGCGGGCGCAAGGCCATGGCCAGCGATTGCTGCGTCGGGTCGTGCGTCGCGAGAAGCGGCGCCAGCAGCCCGGCCAGCACCAGCAGCAGCACCATGGCGCCGCCGATCGTCAGGCTGCGGTGCCGGCGCAGGATGCGGCCCAGGCGCTTGGCCCGCGAGGGGGCGGCTGGAAGGTCGTCGCTGTCGGCGAGGCTGGTCACGGGCAATGGCCTTAGTCGAAGCGGATGCGGGGGTTGATCGCGGCGATCAGCAGGTCGGCCAGGAAGTTCACCACCACCACCGATGTCACGGTCAGCAGCGTCACGCCCTGGATGATCGGATAGTCGCGATAGCGCACGGCGTCGACCAGCAGGCGGCCGATGCCGGGCCAGTTGAACACGGATTCGGTGACCACGGCGCCGCCCAGCAGGCCGCCGAAGTTCAGCCCGACGATGGTGACGATCGGGATCAGCGCGTTGCGCAGCGCGTGCTTGCGGTAGATCACCCGCGGTCCCAGCCCCTTGGCGCGGGCGGTGCGGATATAGTCCTGGCCGATCACCTCCAGCAT
Organism: Inquilinus sp. YAF38; assembly: GCF_052113205.1. Classification (NCBI taxonomy): domain Bacteria; kingdom Pseudomonadati; phylum Pseudomonadota; class Alphaproteobacteria; order Rhodospirillales; family Rhodospirillaceae; genus Inquilinus; species Inquilinus sp. YAF38. The sequence continues at coordinate 107,232 of NZ_JBFRCU010000006.1, forward strand.
GCTCGACCGGGTCATGCGGGCGATCAGCGCCGCCGGCAGCAGGCCGAGGGCGACGGCCGGCATGACGTAGTTCAGCCAGCCGCCGGCGCCCAGCAGCGGCAGCCAGCGCAGCTGCACCGCGAACAGGTTCATCATCATCAGCGCCAGCCAGAAATTGGCCACCGAGGCGCCGCCGATGGCCGCGATCATCACCGCCTGGTCGGGCCAGGCGTTGCGGTACACCGCCGCCAGCATGCCGGCCGCGACCCCGATCAGGATGGCGGCGGCGTAGCTGACCACGGCCAGCGACAGGGTGTAGGGGAAGCGCTCGCCGACCTCGTCGATCACCGGCTTCTTCGACTTGATCGACTCGCCGAAATCGCCCTGCGCGGCGCGGCTCAGGAACAGCCCGTATTGCAGCAGGAACGGCTGGTCTAGGCCGAGCCGGGCGCGCATGCCGTCGACCGCGTCCTGCGTCGCCTGCGGCCCGGCCATGATCCGCGCCGGATCGCCGGGCAGCATGCGCACCGCGCCGAAGATCAGGAACGAGACGCCGAGCAGGATCAGCGGCAGCGCGATCAGCTTGCGGGTGAGATAGGCTTTCATGCGGGCACGGCTCCGCAAGCAGCGCGTTGCCTCTCCCGCGGGAAGGGACCTTCTCGAAGCTTCGCCGCTCGTTCCGACTCGTCTTTTCCACTCTCCCCCTCCCCTCGCGGGAGGGGGCAGGGGGAGGGGGTGTCGATCGAAGAGGGCCGGCGCGGGGCCGTCCAGGATCGCCGCCGGTTGCGACGGTCTTCCGACACGGGGGCCAACGGCGCCGAACCCCTCCCCCTACCCCCTCCCGCAAGGGGAGGGGGAGGATAAGAAGCCGGCAACGGCGGGCTGATTTCAGCCGTCGTGATCATCAGGCTTTCGTCGCCCGTTCCGGGATCACCTCGCCGCCGGGCTGCAGCCACAGGTTCTTGACGTCGGCCCGCGCCGCAGCGAGGTCGTTCGGGTAGTACAGCAGCACATGCGCCGCATCCTGGACGATGATGCGCTGCGCCTTGGCGTAGAGCGTCTTGCGCTCGGCATCGTCGGTCGACGACCCGGCCTTGTTCAGGATCTCGTCCAGCTCGGCGTTGCTGTAGAAGCCGAGATTGGCACTCTTCGGCGACCAGCTGTCGGTGTGGTACAGCGGCTTCAGCTGCAGGTCGGCGTCGAAGGTGCCGGTCGACCAGGAGGCGATGACGCTATGCACGCCCTGGGCCGCCTTCTCCTCCGGCGTGCCGAAGGCGGCGGCGGTCCACACGCCGCTTTCCATCCGCTGGATGTTCAGGGTGATCCCGGCCTGGGCCCACATGCCCTGCAGGATCTCGGCGATGTTTGCCTCCGGCTCCTGCACCGCGACATTGATGGTGATGCCGTCGGCATGGCCGGCCTCCGCGAGCAGCGCCTTGGCCTTGGCGACGTCGAGGCCGTAGCCCTCGACCGTCGGGTCATAGCCGAACACGGCGGGCGACAGCGGCGAGGTCGCCGGCAGGCCGAAGCCGTACAGCAGGTTGCTGACCAGCCCGGCCCGGTCGGTGGCCAGGTTCAGCGCCTGGCGGACCCGGACGTCGTCCAGCGGCGCCAGCTTGACGTTCAGCGACACCCAGAACACCGAGGTCGGGTTGCCCTGGATCAGGGTCAGCTCGGGGTTGGCCTTGATCGGCGCGGCGAACACCGGCGGCAGCGGCACGACGACATCCGCGTCGCCGGTCTGCACCGCCATGTTCATGACCGCCGCTTCCTGGGTCCAGATCCACTTCAGCGTCTTGGTCGGCGCCTTGTCGCCCCAATAATCGGCATTGGCCTCGGACAGCACATATTCGCCCGACTTGTACTCGGCCAGCTTGTAGGGTCCGGTGCCGACCGCGGCGCGGCCCAGCGTGCCGGCCTTGTCGGCCTTCGGGCTGACGATCGAGGCCGAGGCCACGGCCATCAGCTTGAGGAAGGCGGGGTAGGGGCGCTTCAGGGTGAAGCGCAGGGTGTCGGCGTCCACCGCCTTGACCTCGGCCAGGATGGCGCGGAAGCGGCCGCTGGCGGCCAGGCCGCGCTTCTCGTCCATGTGCCGGGCGAAGCTGGCGATCACGGCATCGGCGTTGCACGGCTCGCCGTCATGGAACTTGACGCCCTGGCGCAGGGTGAAGGTCCAGTTGGTGCCGGTGGCGTCGGCCTCCCATTTGGTGGCCAGGACCGGCACCAGCTCCATCTTGTCGTTGTAGCCGGTCAAGCCCTCATACATCGGCTCCAGGATCGCCGAGGTGTAGGTCGCGGTCTGGTCCGCAGGGTCCATGCTGCGCGGCGCCTCGCTCTGCAGGATCACGATCTGCGAGGCATCGGCGGCGAAGGCGACGCGGCCGCGCAGCAGCGCCGCCAGTCCCAGCGACCCGCCCAGGGCCAGCGCGCCGCGCCGGTCGATCACGAGGGTCATGTCCGTCTCCCATTGGTGGAATCGATCCGGATGTCCCGGCGATTTTGTTCGATCAGTGAAGCCTTCGGCTTGATTAAATTCAATCTGTGAACTAACTGTCAAGTCCAACCCACCGGATGCCGAGGCGAATGGCCAACCCGTCGAAACGCTTGCTGCTCGAAGCCGTGTCCGACCACGGGCCGCTCAGCCGGTCCGAGCTCGCGCTCCGGACCGGGCTCAGCAAGGCGGCGATCACGGGGCTGAGCCGCGAGCTGATCCAGGACGGCGCGCTGGAGGAGAGCGAGGTGGCCTCGCCGCCGCGCCAGGGCCGGCCGTCGATCCTGCTGCGGCTGAACCCGGCCCATGGCTACTTCATCGGCGCCTCGATCGTGGAGGAGCCGGTGACGATGGTGCTGACCGACTTCCAGGGCGCGGTGCTGGGCCAGCGCACGGCCCCCTGGTCGAACGATCCGCAGGCGATCGCGGGCACCATCCGCGACTCGATCCCGCATCTCCTGCGCGGGGCCGGCATCCCGGCCGACCGGCTGCGCGGCATCGGCGTCGCCCTGTCCGGCCTGGTCAACCACGACCAGGACCGCTGCCTGCACTCCGCCAATCTCGGCTGGATCGACCTGCCGGTGGCGGCGGTGGTGGAGCAGGCGACCGGCGTGCCGACCTTCCTGGAGAACGACGCCAACGCCGTCGCCACCGGCGAACGGCTGTACGGGCTGGCGCGCGACTACCGCACCTTCGCCACCGTCACCTTCGGCGACAGCATCGGCTGCGCCCATTATGTCGACGGCACGCTCTACCGCGGCCATGGCGGCGGCGCCGGCGAGATCGCGCATTGCACGATCGAGCCGGGCGGGCTGCCCTGCCGCTGCGGCAAGCGCGGCTGCCTCGACACCGTGGCGCCGCGCCAGGCGATCCTGGCCCAGGCGCGGGCCCTGGGCCTCGACGTCACGACCACGGCGGAGGTCGAGGCGCTGGCGGCACAGGGTGATGCCGAGGCGATTGGCATTCTGCACCGGGCCGGCGGCGCGCTGGGCCTGGCGATCGCCCATGTGATCCAGGTCAACGACCCCGAATTCGTGCTGGTCGTCGATGCCGAGGGCGCGATGGGGCCGCTGTTCCGCACCGTCACCCAGCAGGCGATCGAGGCCAATGTCCTGCCGCGCCTCGCCGCCTCCACCACCATCCGCTTCCACCACGCCACCCGCGCTTTGTGGGCCCGCGGCGCCGCCAGCATCGCCGCCCACCGCTTCCTGACCCGCGCCGAAGAAGACTGAAGACATGGCATCTCCCCGCATAGCCCCCCTTCGCATTGCGGTGGGCGGCATCCACACCGAATGCAGCACTTACAGCCCGGTCCTGGCGACCGAGGCGGATTTCCGGGTGCTGCGCGGCGACGCCCTCCTCGCCGACCCGTCCTTCGCGATGTTGCGCGACTACGACGCCGTCTTCCTGCCGACGCTGCACGCCCGCGCCATTCCCGGCGGTCCCGTCGCCCGCGCCACCTATGAGGCATTCAAGGCCGAGTTCCTCGACCGGCTGAAGGCGCTCGGCCCGATCGACGGCCTGTACCTGGCCATGCATGGCGCCATGAGCGTCGAGGGCATGGAGGATGCGGAGGGCGACTGGATCACCGCCGCCCGCGCCGCGGTCGGGCCGGACTGCCCGATCAGTGCCAGCTACGACCTGCACGGCAATGTCAGCCAGCGCATCATCGACGCGCTCGACATGTTCTCGACCTACCGCACCGCGCCGCATATCGATGTGGAGGAGACCAAGCGCCGGGCCTGCACCATGCTGCTGCGCCGCCTGACCGAGGGCGTGGCGCCGCTGCTGCTCTGGGTGCCGGTGCCGGTGCTGTGGCCGGGCGAGCGCACCAGCACGGTGGACGAGCCGGCGAAGTCGCTCTATGCGCAGCTGCCCGCGGTCGACGCCGTCGACGGCATCCTCGATGCCTCGATGATGGTCGGCTATGTCTGGGCCGACGAGCCGCGGTCGACCGCCGCGATCATCATCACCGGCACCGACCCGGCGGCGATGGAGCGCGAGGGCACGCGCCTGGCCCAGGCCTATTGGGAGGCGCGCGACGATTTCGTCTTCGGCAGCCGCACCGGTACCGTCGAAGACTGCGTCGGCTGGGCCGTCGGCTCGGCGACCCGGCCGGTGATCCTGGCCGATTCCGGCGACAACCCGACCGGCGGCGGCGTCGGCGACCGGGCCGACCTGCTGCGGGCGATGCTGGCGCGGGATGCGGAGGACGTGCTGATCGCTGGCATCGCCGACCGCCCGGCCACGGAGGCCTGCTTCGCCGCCGGCACCGGCGCCCGGCTGCGCCTCAGCATCGGCGCGACGCTCGACACCCAGGGCAGCCGGCCGGTCGAGGCGGAGGCCGAGGTGCTGGTCCTCGATCCCGGCGTCGACCTGGCGGACCGCCAGGCCTTGGTCCGCATCGGCGGCATCCGCGTGGTGTTGACGGCGCGGCGCCGGCCGTTCCACAACATTGCGGACTTCACCCGGCTGGGCGTGCACCCGGCGGAGGTGGCGATCCTGGTGGTCAAGTCCGGCTACCTGTCGCCGGAGCTGGCGCCGATCGCCAACCCGAACCTGATGGCGCTGTCGCCCGGCGTGGTCGACCAGGATGTCGAGCACTTGGCCCGCCACCGCACCACCCGCCCGACCTTCCCCTTCGACCGCGATTTCGACTGGCGCCCCCGGCCCGTCTGGTCCGCCCGGTCGCTGAGAGTGCTCGTCCGGTGACGTCAATACGGACCCGCACGTTCCACACTCCCCCTCCCCTTGCGGGAGGGGGTAGAGGGAGGGGGTGTCGATCGAAGAGAGCTGGCGTGAGATCATCAAGATCACTGCTGGTTCGCGGCGATCTCTCGACATCAGCTCTCACGGCGCCAAACCCCTCCCCCTACCCCCTCCCGCAAGGGGAGGGGGAGAGTAGAAGGGCAAGCGGGGGGCGCAACTCACAAGTCCACTCTATTCAGCCGTCCCGCAAGGGACTCTCAGCGCAGCGAAAGACCCGTCCATGACCTCCCCCGTGATCGAGATCTGCGTCGAAGGCCTGGACGGCTTCCTGGCGGCCCAGGAGGGCGGGGCCGACCGGGTCGAGCTGTGCGCCAGCCTGATCGAGGGCGGGCTGACCCCCAGCATCGGCACGATCCTGGAGGTCAAGGCCCGCGCCCGCATCCCGTTCCACGTCATCATCCGGCCGCGCGGCGGCGACTTCCTGTACAGCGACACCGAATTCGCCAGCATGCTGGCCGATGTGAAGGCGCTGCGGGAGCTCGGCGTGCCCGGCATCGTCATCGGCTGCCTGACCTCGGACGGCCGGATCGACGAGGACCGGACGACGCAGTTGGTGCGTGCGGCCCGGCCGATGAAGGTGACCTGCCACCGCGCCTTCGACATGACCCGCGACCCGGAGGAGGCGCTGGAGGCGCTGATCCGCTGCGGCGTCGACCGGGTGCTGACCTCGGGCCAGCGGCCCGACGCCACCGCCGGGCTCGCGATCCTGAAGCGGGCGGTCGAGCAGGCCGGCGACCGCATCGTCATCATGGGCTGCGGCGACCTGGACGAGGCCAACATCGCCGAGATCCGCCGCGCCACCGGCCTCCAGGAGTTGCACTTCGCGGCGCCGCGCAGCGAGCCGAGCGGCATGGTCTACCGCAACCCGGAGATCGGCATGGGCGGCACCGAGCTGGAGCGCGAATACACCAACACCGTGACCGATCCGGAGCGGGTGCGCGCCACCATCCGCGCCGCACGCGCCTGATGGCGGCGACCGCGCCAGCGCCGGCCGGAGGAGAGGGCGCCGACACCATCCTGTCGGTGACCGACCTCAGGACCTGGTTCGACACCGATGACGGGCCGATCCGCTCGGTCGACGGCGTCACCTTCCACATCCGCCGCGGCGAGACCCTGGCGCTGGTCGGCGAATCCGGCTCGGGCAAGAGCGTCACCAGCCTGTCGCTGATGCGGCTGATCCAGACCCCGCCCGGGCGCATCGCCGGCGGCGAGATGCTGTTCACCGACAGCCAGGGCCGCCAGCGCGACCTCGCCCGCCTGTCGGAGGCGGAGATGCGCCGGATTCGCGGCAACGACATCGCCATGGTGTTCCAGGAGCCGATGACGTCACTGAACCCGGTCTATCCGGTCGGCGACCAGATCGCCGAGGCGGTGGCGCTGCACCAGGGGCTGAGCCGGCGCCAGGCGATGGAGACGGCGGCGCAGATGCTGGAGCTGGTCGGCATCCCGGCCGCCCGGCGTCGGCTGAAGGAGTATCCGCACCAGCTGTCCGGCGGCATGCGCCAGCGGGTGATGATCGCGATGGCGCTGTGCTGCCGCCCGGCGCTGCTGATCGCCGACGAGCCGACGACAGCGCTGGACGTCACCATCCAGGCCCAGATCCTGGACCTGATGCGCCGGCTGCAGGCCGAGATCGGCATGTCGATTCTGTTCATCACCCACAATCTCGGCGTGGTGGCGGAGATGGCCGACCGCGTCGCCGTGATGTATGGCGGCCGGGTGGTGGAGGAGGCCGGCGTGGTCGAGATCTTCAAATCGCCGCGCCACCCCTACACCATCGGCCTCCTCAACAGCGTGCCGCACACCGACTACGCGGCGCTGGACCGCGGCGAATCCCGGCGGCTGGAGGCGATCCCCGGCAACGTGCCGAGCCCGCGGAAGCTGCCGCCGGGCTGCACCTTCGCGCCGCGCTGCCGCCACGCGGTCGAGGCCTGCACCGCCGCGGTGCCGCCGCTGGCCGACACCGGCGGCGGGCACATGTCGCGCTGCATCCGCTGGAGCGAGCTGGCATGAGCGCGATGGTCGCAGATCGCCTGAGCACCATCGCGCTGCCGGCGCCGGGCGAGACCCTGCTCGAGGTCGAGGGGCTGCGCACCTGGTTCCCGGTCGGCGGCGGGCTGTTCGGCAAGAAGGGCCAGCATGTCCGCGCGGTCGAGGACGTATCCTTCTCGCTGAAGCGGGGCGAGGTGGTCGGCCTGGTCGGCGAATCCGGCTCCGGCAAGACCACGGTCGGCCGCTCGGTCCTGCGCCTGACCGAGCCGACGGCCGGGTCGGTGCGCTTCGCCGGCACCGACATCCTCGGCCTGTCGAAATCGGCCTTCCAGGCCTATCGGCGCGAGATGCAGATCGTCTTCCAGGATCCCTATGCCAGCCTGAACCCGCGCATGACGGTGGGCGAGATCGTCGGCGAGGCGCTGACCATCCACGGCCTGTCCCGCGGCCGGCAGCGGCCGGAGCGGATCGCCGATCTGCTGCGCCGGGTCGGTCTGCGGCCCGATGCGATCACCCGCTATCCGCACGAATTCTCCGGCGGCCAGCGCCAGCGCATCGGCATCGCCCGGGCCCTGGCGGTCGAGCCCAGCTTCATCGTGGCGGACGAGCCGGTCTCGGCCCTCGACGTCTCGATCCAGGCCCAGGTGGTGAACCTGATCCAGGACCTGCAGCGCGACCTGGGCCTGACCATGCTGTTCATCGCCCACGACCTGTCGGTGGTCGAATATCTCTGCGACCGCGTGATCGTGATGTATCTCGGCCGGATCATGGAATCGGCGCCGGCCCGGTCGCTCTACACCGCGCCGCGCCACCCCTACACCCGGGCGCTGCTCTCCGCCGCGCCGGTGCCGGACCCGACGGTGCGGCGCGAGCGCATCCTGCTGCAGGGCGACATCCCCAGCCCGATCAACCCGCCCTCGGGCTGCGTCTTCCGCACCCGCTGCCCGCATGCGATCCCGGACTGCGCCACGGCGGTGCCGCCGCTGCGCGAGGTCGCGCCGGGCCACGCCAAGGCCTGCATCCGGGACGACCTGTAGGGGCGTGGCCATCCATCGCACCGGCCGCGCCATTGGAACACCGGCCGCGCCGTACTAAATCTTCCCAAGCGAAGCGGCGAAAGGCCGGTTGATGAACCGCAACACGGCGGAGCGTTGGGGGCGGGTCAGCATCGCCCTGCATTGGACCATCGCGGCCCTGATCCTGCTGGTGCAGGTCCCGGCCGGTCTCACGATGAACCGGGTCGGGCCCGGCCTGCTGCAGAACCTTCTCTACGACACGCACAAGATGACCGGGCTGACGGTGTTCGCGCTGGTGGTCGTCCGGCTGCTCTGGCGCTGGGCCAATCCGGTGCCGGAGCTGCCGGCGGACCTGCCGCTCTGGCAGGCCGGTCTGGCCCGCATCACGCATGGGTTGCTGTACCTGCTGATCCTGGCGATGCCGGTCAGCGGCTTCATCTACACGGCCACGGCCGGCTTTCCGGTGCCGCTGTTCTACCTGGTCAATCTCGCGGACTTCGTGCCGGTGAACAAGCCGGTGGCGGCCGTGGCTGAGGCCGTGCACGTCAACCTGATCTGGGTTCTGCTGGCCGTCGTCGTGCTGCATGTCGCGGGTGCGTTGTACCACCATCTGGTCCGCCGCGACGGCGTCCTGCGGCGCATGCTGTCCTCGACGGCGCGCTGATCGTCCCTGTCAGAGGGTCGCCAGCAGATCCACATGCCCGACCAGGCAGTGGCCGTCCGCGGCCCGGGCTCGCCGGAAGGCCAGCCAGTCTTCGACCTCGGCCTCGACGATGCCGCCCGGCCCGGCGGCCACCCCGGCAATCCCGGCCAGCAGCGCGGCGACCAGCGCGGCGTCGCCCGGGCCGAGGCGCCACGGGCTCGCCTCGATGCGGACCTCGAAACCCCGCGCCCGCAAGGCTGCGGCCAGCGCCCCCGCGCCGTCCGGCCCCAGCGCCGGGCCGAACTCCTTGTCGGTCCGCTGATCCGCGTTGAGGGCGGCGATCATCGCCCGATCGCCGGGATGCGCCGGATCGAAGGACAGGCGGCCGTCATAGGAGAGCGCGGCATAGAACGGAGCTCGGCAGGCCTTCAGGATGTCCGCCAGGCGCTCGATCCACGCCTCGGAGACGAGATCCAGCAGCGCCGACGCGGTGACCAGCGCGGCCCCCTCGAGCGGCGACTCCCCGCGGGACAGGTCGCAGAGAACGGTTTCGGCTCCCGTTCTCCGACCTGCCTCGCGCAGCACCGCCGCATCATGGTCGACCAGCCGCCATCGGACGGAGGCTCCGAGGCAGGGCTGCAGCGCCCGAACGGTCGATCCGGTGCCACAGCCCAGATCCACGATCAGCCCGCCGGTCCCGACCAGGGACGCGGCGGCGCTGCGCAGCCCGGGATGCCGGGCTGCGTGGTCCGCAGGCTCGCGCAGGTCGAGCCAGGCGATCGGGAAGGACACTAGGCGGCGCGCTCCAACTGGTTCGACAGCGGCGGTTCAAGCTTGTCTGCGCGCTCAGAGATCGTTTGGAAATGCGCTGGCGTGAGTCGGCTGGCGGTGGTTTCGAGAACCGGCGCGCAGCGGACGTTTGAGTCCGTGAGCACCGGAAGCTTCGAGCCCGCCGTCAGACGGCCTCGCCGGTAGCATTTACAGACGGTCTCTCAGCCGTGCGCCTGGCTCCACGGGCCGTGATGCTGGCCCTCGGCGTCGATGCGGCCGAAGCCGTGCGCACCGAAGAAGTCGCGCTGGCCCTGGGTCAGGTCGGCGGTCGAGCGCGGCTGGCGCAGCGCCAGCCAGCGCGAGGTCGCGGCCGACAGGGCCGGCACCGCGTGGGCGTGGCGGATCGCCTCGGCCACCACCTCCGGCAGCGCGCCGGCGGCGCCCTCGAACAGCGGCGTCAGGCCCGGTGCCAGCACCAGGGACTCGATGTCCGGCGTCTGGTCATAGGCCGAGGCGATGCGGTCCAGCAGGGTCGAGCGGATGATGCAGCCGGCGCGCCAGATCCGGGCGACCTCGGCCAGCGGCAGCTTCCAGCCATATTCGCGCGAGGCCGCCGACATGATGGCGAAGCCCTCGGTGTAGGCCAGGATCTTGCCGGCCAGCAGCGCCTTCTCCAGCAGCTCGATCGCCGCCTCGCGGTTGCCGGCCAGGGTCAGCGGCCGCGCCGCGCCGGGGAAGCGCTCGGACAGGGTTTTGCGCAGGGCACGCTCGGCCGAGACGCCGCGCGCCTCCACCGCCGCGGTGATCGAGGAGGCCGGGGCGCCCAGCGCCAGCGCCTCGATCGCCGACCAGCGGCCGGTGCCCTTCTGGCCGGCGCTGTCGACGATGACGTCGACCAGCGGCTTGCCGGTCTTCGGGTCTACCGTCTTCAGCACCGTGGCGGTGATGTCGACCAGGTAGGACGACAGCGGGCCCTTCGACCAACGCTCGAACACGTCGCCGATCTCGACCGGGGTCAGCCCGAGGCCGCGGCGCAGCAGGCCGTAGACCTCGCCGATCATCTGCATGTCGGCATATTCGATGCCGTTGTGGATGGTCTTGACGAAGTGGCCGGCGCCGTCGGTGCCCAGCAGGGCGCAGCATGGCGTGGTCTCGAACTTGGCGGCGATCGCCGTGAAGATCTTGTCGACCCGGCCATAGACCTCGGGCTTGCCGCCGACCATGATCGACGGGCCGTGGCGCGCCCCCTCCTCGCCGCCGGACACGCCGACGCCGAGGAAGGCGAGGCCCGCCTTGTCCAGCGCACCCTCGCGCCGCACCGTGTCGTGGAAATTGGCGTTGCCGGCGTCGATCAGGGCGTCGCCCTTGTCCAGCAGCGGCTGCAGCCGGGCGATGGTCTCATCCACCGCGGCGCCGGCCTGCACCATCAGCAGGATGGCACGGGGCTTCTTCACCGCCGCCACCAGCTCCTCCGGCGTGTGGCAGGGGACCAGCCGCTCGGCCAACGGCCCGGCCAGGGCCATCGCCTCGTCGGTCCTCTCACTGCTGCGGTTGTAGAGCGCGACCTTGAAGCCCTTCTCCGCCATGTTGAAGGCGAGGTTCCGGCCCATGACGGCCAAGCCGACGACTGCGATATCCGCGTCGCTCATCTGATGCCTCTTCTCTGTCCGCTGATGACCAGACGGCCAATCGATGGGGCTATCGATAGTAAACCGTTGGTTACTTGTCCATGCCGGTGGGGAAGAATGAGCCGGCTCTGGCCGTTCAACCCCGTCATTGCGAGCGCAGCGAAGCAATCCAGTCCCGCAGCCGGCGCGGGCGGCGACACTGGATTGCCACGCCCCTTCGGGGCTCGCAATGACGGGGTGGAGAGTGGCGGTGCCTCAGACCAGATGCCGCTTCAGCGCCGCGACCACGTCGTCGCGGGCCTCGCGGGCGCGGGACAGCAGGCGGGTCTGCGCCAGGAAGCCATGCGGCATGTCGGGATACAGCTTCAGGCTGTGCGCCGCGCCGATCCCGGTCAGCCGCCGATCCAGGTTGAGCGTGTCGTCGAGCAGCGGGTCGAGTCCGGCGGCGAGCAGCGCCAACGGCGGCAGGCCGCCGAGATCCGCCGTCAGCGGCACCGCCTCGGGGTTCGTGCGCAGCGCCGGGTCGGGCAGGTACTGGGTCCAGAACCAGTCCAGCTTGGCGGTCGACAGGCCGTAGCGGCCGTCGCCGAAATCGCGATGCGACGCCGTGTCGTGGTCGGCCGACAGCATGCCGTAGACCAGGGCGCCGAAGCGCGGCAGCGTCTCGCCCAGGTCGCGCAGCCGCAGCAGCGTGGCCAGCGCCAGGTTCCCGCCGGCGGAATCCCCGCCGATGCCGATCCGCCCGGGATCGATGCCCAGCGCCACGGCATGCTCGCGCAGCCAGCGCACCACCCCGACCGCCTGGTCGCGCGCGGTCGGGAATTTGTGCTCGGGCGCCAGGGCGTAGTCCAGGCCGACCACCACCACCCCGGCGTCGCGCGCCACCTCGCGCTTCCAGCGGTCCAGCGAGTCGATGCCGCCCAGGGCGAAGCCGCCGCCATGGGCGTGCAGATAGGCCGGCAGCGGCCCGGCCGCGCCGTCCGGATAGTACAGCCGCACCCGCACCGGCACCGGCAGGTCGGACAGGACATGCTCCTCGATACGGGCCAGCGGCGGGGCGTCCTGGTTCAGGAAGGCCTGCAGCGTCAGGGCGTGGCCGCGGGCGACGACGGTCGGCGTCGTCAGCACGTCGGCCTGGACGATGCCGCTCTCGCGCAGCAGCGCCTGGGCGGCGAGGAATTCGGGGGCAAGGCCCGGCGGGGTCAGGGAGTCCGGCATGGGACCTCGATCGTCAGCGGGGCATGGGGCGGCGAAAGGCGGCCCGGAGCCTGTCCAGCAGGCGGGGGCCGGCCGGCCGCGTCCGCTCGGCCCGTTCTTCAGGCGCCTCGGGCAACCGGCTCTCCAGCGTGTGGATCAGCCAACCGATCGTGTCCATGGCCCCTCCGAACCGTGAAATCAGAAAGTCTCCACCCAGGGCCGCAGCTCGATCTCCCAGCTCCAGGCGCTGCGCGGCTGGCGCAACAGGTCGACATAGCTCTGGGCGATGGCATCGGGATCCAGGGTGCTGTCCGGCTTGGCGGGCGGGTCCTCGCGCCCGGCCTCGCGGATCTGGCCGTCGATCACGACATGGGCGACATGGATGCCCTGCGGCGACAGCTCGCGCGCCATGCTCTGGGCCAGGCCGCGCAGCGCGAACTTGCCCATGGCGAAGGGGGCGGAGCGGGCATAGCCCTTGACGCTGGCCGAGGCGCCGGTGAACAGGATGGCGCCGCGCTTTTTCGGCAGCATCCGCCGGGCCGCCTGCTGCCCGACCAGGAAACCGCCGAAGGCCGACACCGCCAGCACCCGCTGCACCTCGGCCGGGTTCAGCTCGGCCAGCGGGCCGCGCAGTCGTCCGCTGGCGTTGTAGACCACCACATCCGGGTCGGCGCCGAAGCGCTGCTGCACGGCGTCGAACAGCCCGGCCACCGCCTGGGCGTCCGAGGCGTCGGCGGTAAAGGCGGCGGCGCCGGTCTCCTCCAGCAGCGGCTTCAGCTTGTCGGTGTCGCGCGCGGCGACGGCAACGCGCAGGCCCTGGCGGCTGAGCAGCCGGGTCAGCGAGGCGCTGAGCCCGCTGCCGGTGCCGACGATCAGGGCTGTCTTGTAGCTCTCACGGCTCATGGCTGTCCTCGGGACCGGGTTGGCTGCGCCGGGTGCGCCCCTGTCCTATCATGTCGTCGGCAATGTCCACAGCCGCAAGGCCGATCTCAGGCCGGCCGGATCGCGCCATAGGCCCCGCGCCAGTACAGCAGGGGATCGGTGCCGGGGGCACCCCCGGTCCCTCCCACCCCGTGCAGGGCCTGCACCCGGCCGATCAGAATGTCGTGGGAGTGGCGCTGGATCCGTTCCTCCAGCGTGCAGTCGAAGGCGACCAGCGCGTCGGCCAGGATCGGCGCGCCGCTGGCCAGCTGGATCCAGCGGGCGCCGGCGAAGCGGGCTTCGCCCTTCTCGCCGTTGCGGCCGGCGAAGCGGTCGGCGACCGGCTGCTGCGACGCCGCCAGCACGTTGATGCCGAAATGCGCGTGCCGGACCAGCAGCGGCCAGGCCGAGGCCGAGCGGTTGACGCAGACCAGAACGGTCGGCGGGTCGGCCGACAGCGACACCACTGAGGTCGCGGTCAGGCCGTTGCGCTCCGATCCCAGCCCGGCGGTGACGATGCTGACCGCCCCCGCCAGGTGGCGCATGGCGCCGCGGAAGTCGTCGTTGGTCACCGGCGGGTGGCGTTCCTCCCAGGGCTCCAGGCCGGCGGCGGCCAAAGCGAGCAGGCTGTCGAGGCTCATTTCTTTGCCAGCTCCGCCAGCACCGGGTCGTTGAACGATCGGTCGAGCACGGTGTTCGCGTCCAGCTGCGTCTGGATCAGCCCGGCGCGGAAATAGAGATCGATGGTCTTCTGCTCGTCGGCCACCACGGTGTCGTCGATCGCCACCGGCCGCACGGCCTGGCGGGACAGGTATTGCAGCGCCACCTCCTGCGGCAGGCCGACCAGCTTGCTCCAGATCTCGGCGTAGGCCGGGTAGTTGCTGGTGCCCCAGCTCCGCGCCTTGGCCAGCCGGCCGACGAAATCCTGCAGCGCCGCTCGCTTGTCCTCGATCGCATCCGGCCGGGCGACCAGGAAGCTCAGGCCCGGCGTGATGCCGACGCCGGTGACGACGCGGCGGGCGCCCTCCTGCAGCTCCAGCTGCGAGGTGTAGGGCTCCCAGGTCGACCAGCCATCGATGGCGCCGCTCGACAGGGCGGCCTTGGCCTCGGCCGGCAGCAGGTAGACGATGGTGACCGCATCCGGCTTCAGCCCGGCCTGCTCCAGCGCCGCCAGGATCAGCTGGTGGCCGATCGAGCCGCGGCCGGTGCCGACGGTCTTGCCGACCAGGTCCTGCAGCCCCTGCACCGGCGAGTCCTTCGGCACGACGATGGCCAAGCCGTCCTGCTTCGACCGGATCGCCGCGATCGCCTTCACCGGCACCCCCGCGGCGGCGGCGAAGTTGAAGGGCGCGTCGCCGACGCTGCCGGCATCGATGGCATCGGCGTTCAGCGCCTCCAGCAGCGGGGCGGCGGCCGGGAACTCGCTCCATTCGACCCGATAGGGCAGATCGGACAGCACGCCCGCCGCCTCCATCACCGACCGGGCGTTGCCCTTCTGGTCGCCGACCCGCAGCACGGTCTCGGCATGGGCCGCGCCGGTGACCGCCAGGGCCAGGGCGAGCCCGGCCAGAATGCGCTTCATCATCGTCGTCTCACTCCGCCGCGGTGGCGCTGGCCCGCGCCCGGTCGGCGACCAGCTTGCGGGTCAGCGGGATCAGCTCGCGGCCATAGTCGATGGCGTCGTCCAGCGGGTCGAAACCGCGGATCAGGAAGGTGGTGACGCCGAGGTCGTAATAGTCCAGCAGCGCGTCGGCCACCTGCTCCGGCGTGCCGACCAGGGCGGTGGAGTTGCCCTTGGCGCCGGTCAGCGCGGCGATGCCGGTCCACAACCGCTTGTCCAGCCGCGGGCCCTTGGCTGCCGCTTCCAGCAGGCGCTGCGACCCGGAATTGGCGGGCTCGGCGGCGCGCTTGTAGCCGGTCTTGTCCTGCACCGCGCGCGCCTGCTCCAGGATCGCGTCGGCGCGGGCCCAGGCCTTCTCCTCGGTGTCGGCCAGGATCGGCCGCAGCGACAGGCTGAAGCGCAGCTGCCGCCCGTGCTTCGCCGCCGACGTCCGCACCCGGCCGGTCAGCTCGCGCACCTGGGCGTGGGTCTCGCCCCACAGCGCATAGATGTCGGCATGCTTGCCGGCGACGGCGATGGCCGCGTCGGAGGCGCCGCCGAAATAGACCGGGATGTGCGGCGGCCGCACCGACCTGACGGTCGAGAAGCCGCGCTCGAACCGGTAATGCGCGCCCTCATGGTCGAACGGCGCGTCGCTGGTCCAGATCTTGCGCAGGATGCCGAGATACTCGTCGGTGCGGGCGTAGCGCTCATCCTTGGTCAGGAAGTCGCCGTCCTGGCGCAGCTCGGCATCGTCGCCGCCGGTGATGATGTGCACGGCGACGCGGCCGCCGGTCAGCTGGTCCAGCGTCGCGAACTGCCGCGCCGCCAGGGTCGGGGCGGTGAAGCCGGGCCGGTGCGCGATCATCAGCCCCAGCTTCTCGGTCACCGCGGCGGCATGGCCGGCGATCAGGATGCTTTCCGGCGAGGTCGAGTGGAAGGCGACCAGGGCCCGGTCGAAGCCGGCGGCCTCATGCGCCCGGGCGACCGTCTCGATATAGGGCACGTCGATCACCGGCCCGCTGGCGGGGCGGGTCTCGGAGAAGTCGCGGGTGCCGATGAAACCGATGAATTCGACGCTCATGGCAAGATCCTCGAAGCGATGTCAGAGGCCGAGGGCAAGGCGCCCGGCGGCAAGGCGGATGGAATCGTCCTGCGGCGTGTGGATGCGGGCGCACAGCACGTCGCGGTAATGCCGCTCCAGCGGGTTGGCGCGGGCCAGGCCGGGGTTGCCGGTCAGCCGCACCGCGGTTTCGACCGCGGCGATGGCATTGCCGGTGACGATCAGCTTGACGATGCCGCTCTCGGTCGGCGTCGGCGGACGGCCGTCATCGACGTCGCGGGCGGCGCTGGCGATCAGCCGGGCGTTGACCGCGAGCCGGGCCTCGATCTCGCCGACCGCGTCCTGCATCCGCGGCAGGGTGGCCAGCGGCGCGCCGAGATTGGCCGGGGCGCGGGTCTTCAGGAACTCGACGAACCAGTCGCGCGCGGCGCGGGCGATGCCGTCATACAGCGCGCCGATCAGCACCGCGCCCCAGGCCGACTTCACCGGCTCCGGCGTCCGCCAGGCCTCGGGCGGGCGCAGGTCGACGGCGTGGTCCAGCGGCACCAGCACGTCCTCGAGAATGACGTCGTGGCTGTTGGTGGCGCGCATGCCGAGCTGGTCCCAGCTTTCGACCACGCGGATGCCGGGCGCGGCCGCCGGCACCAGGATCGTACCGACCCGCGGCTCGGCCTCGTCGGTCACCGCCCAGACGGCGAGCCAGGACAGGATCGGGATGCCGGTGGCGAAGATCTTGTGGCCGGACACGCGCCAGCCCTCCGGCGTCCGCCGCGCCACCGTCGCCGGCAGACCGCCGCGGGCGGGGGTGCCCAGCTCCGGCTCGACCCGCAGCGCATTGATCAGCGACACGCCGGCGGTGGCCTCCCGGCCCAGCCGCTCGGCCAGAGGCGCCGGCCAGCCGCGCTCTTCCATCGAGGCGTGCTGCAGATACTGCATCGACAGCACCAGCGCGGTGGAGGGCTCGCCCCGGGCGATGCCGCCGATCACCGTCGCCGCGTCCTGCAAGCCGCCGCCGAGGCCGCCGAAGCGCCGCGGCGTGACCAGGGCCAGCAGCCCTTCCTCGGCCAGCCGGTGGAAATTCGCGGAGGGGAAGGCGCCGCTGCGGTCATGCTCCGCCGCCGTTCCGGCGAATTCCGTGGCCAGGGCGGCCACGGTCTCCGCCAGCGTCGGCGGTGCGTCAACACTGCGCAGCGGCTGGTCCGGTCGGGCCAAGGCCATGCTCAAGCTCCGACAGGGGCCGGGGCGCCATGCCCAGCGGACACCGGCCGGCCGGCGGGGCGGGGAGCGGCCGGCACGGCCTCGCCCTCGAACTCGTCGACGCCGAGATCGGCCAGCAGCCGGGTGCGCAGCCGGACGAAGCCGGGGTCGCCGTGGCGGCGCGGCCGGTCCAGCGCGATCGGGATGTCGGTGGCGATGCGGCCCTCGGCCAGCACCAGCACCCGGTCGGCCAGCAGCAGGGCCTCGTCGACGTCATGCGTGACCAGCAGCACTGCCGGGCGATGCGCCTGCCACAGCGACCCGACCAGCCCCTGCATCTTCATCCGGGTCAGCGCGTCCAGCGCGGCGAAGGGCTCGTCCAGCAGCAGCAGCCGCGGCTCGCGCACCAGGGCCCGGGCCAAGGCGGTGCGCGAGGCCTCGCCGCCCGACAGGGTCAGCGGCCAAGCATCGATCCGATGCGACAGCCCGACCTCCTGCAGCGCGGCGATGGCGCGGTCGCGGGCGTTCGAACCGGTCAGGCCGAGCGCGACGTTGCGCCAGACGCTCTTCCACGGCAGCAGCCGCGGCTCCTGGAACACCACTGTTCGCTCCGACGGCACGGTGACGGTGCCGGCGGGGGCGGGGTCCAGCCCCGCCAGCGTGCGCAGCAGCGTCGACTTGCCGGAGCCGCTGCGGCCCAGCAGGGCGACGAAGGCGCCGTCGGGGATGTCGAGGTCGAGCCTGTCCAGGATGTTCGGCCCGCCGAAGGATCGGGTCAAGCCGCGGATGCGGACAACGTCAGGGCGGGCGGCGGCGGGTTCGGTGTCGGCCCGGTGGCGGGCGGCGGAGAGGGGCACAGGGCTCACTCCTTCACGAAGCTGGGGCGCCAGCGCAGCACGCTGCGCTCGATCCCGCGGACCAGCTGGTCGGCGCCGAGGCCGAGCAGGGCGTAGACGATCAGGCCGACGAAGATGATGTCGGTGCGCAGGAAGTCGCGCGCGGTCATCACCAGGTAGCCGATGCCGCTGGAGGCGTTGATCTGCTCGCCGATCACCAGGCTGAGCCAGGCCGAGCCGAGCGAGTAGCGCAAGCCCACCAGGGCCGAGGGCAGGGCGCCCGGCAGGATCACCTGGCGCACCAGCTCGCGCTGCGACAGGCCGAACACGCTGGCGGCCTCGACCAGCTTGGCGTCGACGCCGCGGATGCCGGCGAACAGCGTCAGATAGATCGGGAACGCCGAGCCGAGCGCGACCAGCGCGATCTTCGGCGTCTCGCCGATGCCGAACCACAGGATGAACAGCGGCACCAGCGCCAGGAAGGGCAGGGTGCGCAGCATCTGCATGGTGGCGTCGACCAGGTCCTCGCCGCGGCGGGACAATCCTGCGACCAGGGCCAGCCCCGCGCCGGTGGTCACGCCGATGGCGAGGCCGGCGGTGACCCGGCCGAGCGAGACCAGCAGGTGCTGCAGCAGCTCGCCCGAGGCCAGCAGCGTCCAGAAGGTGGCGATGATGGTCGCCGGCGAGGCGATCGACCGCGGCGGGATCAGCCCGGCCGAGGAGCCGGCCTGCCACAGCAGGATGATCACCAGCGGCGGAATGAAGCGGCGGAACCGCTCGATCCGGAAGCCGCCGGCAGGCTGGGTCAGCGAGAGGGTGGCCAAGGCGATGTCCTGTTGCCGAGGAAGCGAGAGGCGACAGCGGGCGTCGCTGATATGTAGATAATGACTGACGATATTTCTCAGTCAATGTGATTCTGAAATTAATATCGCAAAATAAATGTATAATAAGCAACGCGTTGATCCGTCGGAATTTTGTGTAGGGTGCTGATGCCGGATCGGCCGTCTCGGCCGCCGCCGCATGGCAGCGATGCTGGGTGATTAACATAAGAAATTTGTTTTGACGGCGCTTTGGCCGGTATCACAATGGCCTTCGCGATCAGCCGAAGCCAGTCGTCCGGACCGGCCCATGGAGTCGACATGACCAGCCTCAACGGCCGCGTGGCCGAGCACGACATCGATGCCCTGTTCCTGCGGCGCTGGTCGCCGCGCGCCTTCACCGAGGAGGCGATCCCGGAATCGGAGCTGCTGCGCTGCTTCGAGGCGGCGCGCTGGGCGCCCTCGGCCTACAACTCGCAGCCCTGGCACTTCATCTATGCCCGCCGCGGCACCGAGCGCTGGCCGGTCTTCCTCGAGATCCTGAACGAATGGAATCGCGGCTGGGCGCAGCATGCGGCGGCGCTGGTGATCGTTACCTCGAAGACGAAGTTCGACCAGCCCGGCAAGGGCGAGACCCCGCTTCTCACCCACTCCTTCGACGCCGGCGCCGCTTGGTCGAACTTCGCCCTGCAGGCCCTCCTGTCCGGCTGGCACACCCACGGCATGTCCGGCTTCGACCGCGACAAGGCCCGCGACCTGCTGGGCTTGCCGCCGGAGTATGGGGCCGACGCCGCCATCGCCATCGGCCGGCTCGGCGACAAGGCGGCCTTGCCGGAGAAGCTGCAGGAGCGCGAGGTGCCCAGCAGCCGCAAGCCCCTGAGCAGCATCGTCTCGGAAGGCGCCTTCCGGGTCGGGTAGGGGCTGGTTGCTGCGCCGGCCCGTCCCCTTCCTGTCATTGCCGGGCTTGACCCGGCAATCCAGTCTTTGTCGACAGCCTCTGGATGCCCGGGTCAAGCCCGGGCATGACAGGTTAAGATTTAACAACACTATTGTGCTATAAATTTCAATTTGACTCACATAGTTTTGTATATTCCTATAACCCACATCGAATCCCGGCATTGCCGCGTCCACGCCCACCGGCCGCGTCCACGCCCACCGAAGGATCGCCCGTGCCCATCATCCTGTCGCGCCGCTCGCTGCTGGCCGGCGGCGCCGGCGTCCTGGCGCTCTCCGTGCCCGGGCTGTCCCGCGCCGAAGCCGGCGTCACCCTGCGCGCCGCCAAGTACAAGGGCCGCGAGGACAACCTGCTGCGCGCCGCCGGGCAGCTCGACACGCCCTACACGCTGAGCTTCGGCGAGTTCGCTTCCGGCAACGTCATCGTCGAGGCGATGAATGCCGGCGCCATCGATGTCGGGTCGATGAGCGAGATCCCGCCGGTCTTCGCTGCCGCCTCCGGCGCCCGGGTCAAGGCGGTCGCGATCATCGCCGACGACGTCAACAACCAGGTCATCCTGGTGCCGAAGGACAGCCCGATCCGCGCGCCCTCCGACCTCGCCGGCAAGCGCGTCGGCTATGTCCGGGCCACCACCACCCAGTACTATCTGGCCCGGATCCTGAAGGCGGCCGGCCTGTCCTTCGCCGACATCACCGGCGTGCCGCTGACCCCGGCCGACGGCCGCGCCGCCTTCGACCAGGGCGCCATCGACGCCTGGGCGATCTACGGCTACTCGGTGCCGATCACCATCGCCGCCTCCGGTGCCCGGGTGCTGGTCACCGCCAATGGCTACCTCTCCGGCAACTACATCTACGCCGCCCGGGCCGAGGCGCTGGACGATCCGGCGCTGTCGGCCGCGATCGGCGACTACCTGCTGCGCATCAAGCGGGCCTGGGCCTGGCAGCAGGCCCATCTCGAGGATTGGGCGACGATCTTCAGCGGCGCCATCGGCGTGCCGCGCGACATCGTGCTGGGCCAGCTGCGCAACGCCAGCCAGCCCAACGACCTGAGGCCGGTGACCGACGACGCCGTCGCCTCGGTCCAGGCCGTCGCCGACACCTTCATCGAGCTCGGCCTGGTGCCCGGCCCGATCGACGTCGCCCCGCTGTTCGACCGCCGCTACGGCGACCTCCTGGCCAAGAGCGCCTGACCCCCTCGCGAGGACCGACCCATGAGCCAAGCCACCGTCGCCACCCGCGCCCGGGACTTCTTCACCCTGCCGCAGCACAATTCGCTGGCGGCGGAGCGGCTGCACCGCAAGCAGCGCCTGGCCGCCGCCTTCCGCATCTTCGCCCGCCGCGGCTTCGACCAGGGGCTGGCCGGCCACATCACGGCGCGGGACCCGGAGCTGACCGACCATTTCTGGGTCAACCCGTTGGGCAGGCATTTCGGCCAGATCCGGGTCTCCGACCTGCAACTGGTCAACGAGCATGGCGAGATCGTCGAGGGCGACCAGCCGATCAACGAGGCCGCCTTCGTCATCCACGCCGCGATCCACAAGGCCCGGCCCGACGTGGTGGCCGCCGCCCACACCCATTCGACCTATGGCAAGGCCTGGTCGACGCTGGGCCGGCTCTTGGACCCGATCACTCAGGATTCCTGCACCTTCTACGGCGACCACGGCCTCTACGGCGAATTCCACGGCGTGGTGCTGGAGGCGGAGGAGGGCCAGCGCATCGTCGGGGCGCTGGGCGACCGCAAGGCGGTGATCCTGCAGAATCACGGCTTCCTCACTGCCGGCCCGTCGGTCGAGGCGGCGGCGTGGTGGTACATCGCCATGGACAACGCCGCCCACGCCCAGCTGCTGGCCGAGGCCGCGGGCATGCCGATCGTGCTCGACCACGACACGGCGAAGTTCACCTATGACCGGGTCGGCGGCCCGACCGGCGGCGCGCTCAGCTTCAAGCCGCTGTGGGACTGGATCGTCGCGGCCGAACCCGACCTGCTGGATTGACGGCTCCGTCCGGGGGGACGGGGAGGGGAGAAGGCCCGGCCAAGGGGGACCTCGGCCGGGCCTTTCGATCAGCCGCGTTGGTCGATGCCGGCGGCCTCGGCGGCCAGGCCGATCGCGAGCAGCCGGGATTCGTCGCCGGCGGGGGCGGAGAGCAGCAGGCTGGTCGGCAGGCCGCGCCCGTCCAGCCCGGTCGGCAGGGCCAGGCCGCAGGTGGTCAGGATGTTGCCGAGCATGGTGTTGCGCAGGCTGCGCAGGTTGGTCTGGTGGTACAGCTCGACATCGGCTTCCAGCGGCGCGATCTCCGGCGCCGCATGCGGCACGGTGGGGAAGGCGAGCAGCGCGCCGTCCAGCTCCGCCACCAGGGCCGGGGTCAGCCGCCGGCGCATGGCCTGGATCGCCAGCAGGTCGCCCGCCGTCATCCGCTTGCCGCCGGAGATGCGGGAGGTGATGCGCGGGTCGACGCGGACGGCGTCGGGCCCCTCCATCAGCTCGCGGTGGAAGGCATAGGCCTCCGCCGCGGTCAGCGAGCCATGGGCGGCGCCGACCGCCAGCGCCTCGTCGAAGATCGCGATGTGTCGCCGCTCGACCGTCGCCCCGGCGGCCGTCAGCGCGGCCAGCGCCCGCTCGAAATTGGCGACCACGCCGTCCTCGGCATGGTCGAAGACGATGTTCTCCGGCACCACCAGCCGCAGGCCCGACAGCTCGGCGCGGCGGACATCGGTGGCGACGGCGCCGCGCAGCGCGGCATCCAGCAGGATGCAATCCTCCACCGTCCGGGCCAGCGGGCCGATCGTGTCCAGGGTCTGCGACAGCGGGAACACGCCGCTCTTGTCGATCCGGCCCTCGGTGGTCTTCAGCCCGACCAGCCCGTTGAAGGCGGCGGGGATGCGCACCGACCCGCCGGTGTCGCTGCCGATGGCGCAGGGGGCGAGGCCGCGCGCCACCGCGACGGCCGAGCCGGAGGAGGAGCCGCCGGGTGCCCGCGGCACGGCGTCGAACGGGTTCAGCGGCGTGCCGTAATGCGGGTTCAGCCCGAGGCCGGAATAGGCGAATTCGCTGAGATTGACCTTGCCCAGGCTGATCATGCCGGCGGCGGCCAGGTGGCGGGCGATCGGCGCATCGGCCTTGGCCGGCGGGGCGTTTCGCAGCACCTCGGCCCCGGCGGTGGTGACGGCGCCCTCCAGGTCGACCAGGTCCTTCCACGCGATCGGCACGCCGTCCAGCGGCCCCAGCGGCCGGCCGGCGCGGTAGCGCTTCAGGCTGGCCTCCGCCTCGCGCCGCGCCCGCGCCTCGGTCAGCAGCAGGAACACCGCCTGGTCCGGGCAGGCGCCGATGCGGTCGAAAAAGAACTCGGTGGCGGCCACCGGGTCGGTCGCGCCGGCGAGATAGAGGCGGCCGAGGGCGGCGGCGGAGATCTGGGACAGGTCGGTCACGGGCGATGATTCCTCGGCCCCGAATCCCCGTCGCCCCGGCGGGCCGCCGGCCGGGCGCGATCCGCCACTCGACCAGCCGCGGGGCGATTTGTCGACACCGGTTTTCGGGAGGCGCCCGGGTTTTCCACTCGCCCCCTCCCCTCGCGGGAGGGGGCAGGGGGAGGGGGTGTCGATCGAAGAGGGCCGGCCCGCGATAATCCGGGACGTCAAATGGTTGATCCAATCGTTGACTTCAGCCCCTGCGGCGCCAAACCCCTCCCCCTAACCCCCTCCCGCAAGGGGAGGGGGAGGATGAAGGGGTGCATCGGACAGTCACACCGTCAGGGCGAACACCCGCAGCCGGTGGCCGTCGGGGTCGAGGGCGACGAAGGTGTAGCCGAAATCCAGCTCGGTCGGCGGCTGCAGGATCGGCAGGCCACGGCCGCGCCACTCGGCATGCAGCGTCTCGACCGTGGCGGCGTCGGCGACGCTGAAGCCGATCTCGGCCCCGCCGCCGGCCGCCGTCGCCGCCGGCTCGACCGTGTGCCGCGACCACAGTCCCAGCTTGGCCCCGCCGTCGAGCAGGAACAGGGCGAAGGTGGGCGCGGATTCGACCGGCTCGCGGCCCAGCAGCCCGGCATAGAAGGCGGCGCTGGCCGGCGGGCTGTCGACATAGAGCAGGGTATAGCTCGGGATCGGCATCGGGTCCTCCTGATGTGGAGACCTTCTCAAAGCGCCCACCCTTCGCCGTCATTGCGAGGAGGCGAAGCCGACGAAGCAATCCAGGGCCAGTGCGAGCCGCCCTGGATTGCTTCGCTCCGCTCGCAATGACGGTGTGGGGGGCGAGAAGGTCTCTTTGTGGCGACGGCCCCAGGATGCACGCCCATGCTGTCAGTTTCCGGCAGCAGTCAATCGCGTGACGCGATGCCCTGGCTCTCGCGCCATTCCTTCAGGAGCGATTGGCGCCGGCGCGGATAGCGCGCCTCGATCGTCGCCAGCTCCACGATCCGGTCGGTGCGGAAATGGCGGAAGCCCTGGCGCAGCTCGCACCACGCCACCACCATGCGGACCTGGTCGAAGAAGCCCAGTGCGAAGGGCCAGATCACCCGCCGGGTTTCCGCCCCCTCCGGCCCGCGATAGGCGATCGCCAGCTTGCGCTCGGCCCGGATCGCCCGGCGCACCGCGGCGAGGTCGATGCTGCCGCCGGCGATCGCCTGGCCGGGGCCGACCAGCAGGGCATTGGCGTCGAGGCCCTGGCGCAGGTCGTCCGGCAGCACCGCCGCGATCTTGGCCAGGGCGTTGCGGGCGGCGTCGCCCAGCCGGTCATCGGCGCGCTGCGCGACCCAGCGCGAGCCCAGCACCAGCGCCTCGATCTCATCCTCCGAGAACATCAGCGGCGGCAGCATGAAGCCGGGCCGCAGCACATAGCCCAGCCCCGGCTCGCCCTCGATGTCGGCGCCCTGGGCCTGCAGTGTGGCGATGTCGCGGTACAGGGTGCGCAGGCTGATTCCAGTCTCGGCCGCCAGCGCGCGCCCGCTGACCGGCCGGCGGTGGCGGCGCAGCACCTGGATCAGCGTCAGCAGGCGTTCGGATCGCGACATGGTTCCATGCTGCCAGAAGATGGCAGCAGCGTCAGGGCCTGATCACCTGGCCCTGCACCGACCCTTCCACCGCCGCGACATAGGCGCGGGCGACATCGGCCACGGGCGTGCCGCCGTCGCGGCCCATCGCCTGCAGCGTCTCGCGCACCCAGCCGGGGCTGACGGCGTTGACCCGCAGCCCGCGCGGCAACTCCAGCGCCGCGGCCCGCACGAAGCCCTCGATCCCGGCATTGACCAGCGCGCCGAAGGCGGCACCGGCCGTCGCCGGGTCGATGGTCCCGGCGGTCAGGGTGACCGAGCCGCCGTCGCGCAGATGCGGCAGGGCCAGCCGCAGCAGCGCCACCTGGCCCAGCAGCTTGCTGTGCAAGCCGTTCAGAAACGCGTCGTCGGGCGCGTCCAGCGGCGCCATGCGGGCGCTGGCAGCGCAGCACACCACCGCATCGACCGGGCCGGCCGCCACCAGCAACGTCGCGATCGAGCCCGGATCCTCCAGGTCCACCGAAGGCGACCCGCTGCGCGACGCCCGCACCACCTCGTGCCGCTCCTCCAGCGCCGCGGCGACCGCCGTGCCGATCGTGCCGGTGGCGCCGATGACAATGATCCTCATAGCGTTCTCCCTCGGGTGAGGCCTCTTCAGACCTGCATGAGCCGCTCCTCGCTCAGCCCATGCCCTTCCATCCTCCCCCTCCCCTTGCGGGCTACGGCATTCACACATCGATCGGCGATACCAGCCGCCGGTATAGGAACAGATTGCCTCTCCCGCTTGCGGGAGAGGTCGGACAACCGAAGGATGTCCGGGTGAGGGGATAGCGGCCTCGCCGAAGCACCGCTTTGCCAAGAGCGAGCGCATGATCCGCCCGGTCCTGAAACGCTGATCCTGGTGTCGCGGCCGAGCCGCCCTCACCCGGTCTCGCTGCGCGAGCCCGACCTCTCCCGCAAGCGGGAGAGGCAATTTTGATAGCGCTCGGAGATGTGTAAATTGATAGTGGAGGGGGAATGTAAAAGTCCAATGGACGTTCGTTGAGAAAGTCCTCTCAGGCGGCGACGCTCGCCTTCAGCCTGTAGGTCTCAGGGTCGTAGTCGTCGAGCGTGGGAAAGCGCAGCGGCTCGGTGGTCGCCAGGGTCAGCAGCCGCTGCCGGTACTGCTCCAGACACACGCGCCGGCCGTCCTCGCCGACCCGGGCCGGCTGCCAGGCGATGAAGGGTGGCAGCACGTCGAAACCGGTGAAGCGCAGCATGCCGTGCTGGATCGGATACAGCAGCTGATGGATGTCGCCGTTCAGCCCGTCCGGCCCGTACATGCTGGCCGGGCCGCCGGCGGTCAGCGACAGCATGGCCCGGCGCCCGGCGAAGCGGCCGCGGTCGTACCAGACCCCGCCGCCATAGACGGCACCCATGGCGAAGACCCGGTCGACCCAGCCCTTCAGCATCGCCGGCAGCCCGAACCACCACAGCGGGAACTGGAACACCAGCGCGTCGCACCAGGCCAGCTTGTCCAGTTCGGCCTGCACCTCCGGGGCGAAGCCGCCGGTGGCGCTGGCATGCGCTTCCTCCTGCTGCTGCCGGAAAACCTTCGGGTCAAGCGCGCCGGTGAAGTTGCCGCGGCCGGAGCGTGGGTCCCAGCCCATGGCGTAAAGGTCGGAGACCACCACCTCGTGCCCCGCCTCGGCGAGGCAGCGCCGGGCTGTGTCGGTCAGCGCGCCGTTGAAGCTGCGCGGCTCGGGATGGGCATGGACGATCAGGATCTTCATGGCGGCCTCTCGCTGCTCTCCGCCACGTTGCAGCCTCGCCTCCTTGAAGAGAATGCCGCATAATCTTCAATAGCCTTGAAGCAGATGGTGCAGAATGCGCGGCAGCGATTATGCCGAGCTGCGGGCCTTCGCCGCGGTGGCGGAGGCGGCGAGCTTCTCCCGCGCCGCGAAGCGCCTTGGCGTTTCGCCCTCGGCGCTCAGCCAGACCCTGCGCGGGCTGGAGGAGCGGCTGGGCGTTCGCCTGCTGAACCGCACCACCCGCAGCGTCACCCCGACCGAGGCGGGTGAGCGCCTGCTCGACCGGTTGCGCCCGCTCTTCGTCGAATTCGACCAGGCGGTGCAGGAGGTGAACCGCTTCCGCGACGCACCCGCCGGCCGGCTGCGCATTAACGTGCCGCGCTTCGTCGCCGCGCATCTGGTCGGCCCAATGTTGGGCCGGTTCCACCGCGCTCATCCCGGTGTCGAGCTGGAGGTGGTGGTCGACGACACCATCACCGACATCGTCGCCGGCCGCTTCGACGCCGGCATCCGGCTGGGCGAGACGCTGGAGCGCGACATGGTGGCGGTGCCGCTGACGGGGGCACTGGAGCTGGCGGCGGTGGCGACGCCGGAGTATTTCGCCGAGCACGGCGTGCCCGAAAGCCCGGCCGACCTGCACCGTCACCGCTGCCTGCGCTTCCGCTGGCCGGGCGGCGGCGATCTCTATCGCTGGGAGTTCGAGCAGGGCGGGCGGGAGCTCGTGCTGGCGATCGACGGGCCGCTGGTGGTCAACGACGCCGCGCTGATGCTGCAGGCGGCGCTGGGCGGCGCCGGCATCGCCTATCTGCTCGACCGGCAGGCGCAGGTCGATATCGAGGCCGGGCGGCTGCAACGGGTGCTGCGCGACTGGTCACCGCGCTTCCCGGGCTTCTACCTCTACCACCCCGGCCGCCGCCAGATGCCGCCGGCGCTGCGCGCCTTCATCGACGTGCTGCGCAGCCCGTGATAGGACCACCGGCCCGCACGCCACGATTGCGAAGATCCATCGGATAATCGCCAAATTCGATCTAGGCGGCGGTCCCGCGAATCCCGTATCAAGGTGGGGTTTTGGACCGGATTCGAGTCCCACGCATTTTTGGGAGCATTGCATGGCGGACGTGAGCGGCACCGACGGGAAGGACTTTTTTCACGCCGCGGGAGACGGGATGACCGCCCCGCCTGGGTACAACGACTTCACCTATGGTCCGGGCGACAATATCTACGCCTTCGCCGGAGACGACATCGTCATCGGCACCGGCAACAACAATATCTATGTCGGCTATGACGGCTACGACCTCCTGGATTATTCCGGCTTCGGCCAGGGCCTGATCTTCTCCAACGACAACGTGGGCGGCTACAGCAGCATTCTGCGGCAGTCCGACAGTGTCCGCGTCGCCTTCTATTGGACCCAGCCCGGCTCCAGCTTCGAAGAGATTCACGGGACGGCCTTCGACGACACCATCCATTCGATGGGCGATGCCGTGTCGCTGCAGGGCGGCGGCGGCAATGACACCATCATCGCCGGCGCCAATGCCGAGACGCTGGACGGCGGCGCCGGCGCCGACACGGCGAGCTATGTCGATTCCCTGGTGGGGGTGACCGTCGACCTCCGGCTGGGCGGGGCACAGATTTCAGCCGGCATGGCCAGCGGCGACACCCTGGCTGGCATCGAGAACCTGATCGGCTCCGCCTTCACCGACATGCTGGACGGCGACGCCGGCGCCAACCGGCTGGCCGGCGGCGGCGGGGACGACATCCTCAACGGCCATGGCGGCGACGACGTGCTGGCCGGTGGCGCCGGGGCGGACCAGCTGGTCGGCGAGGCGGGCGTCGACACGGCCGACTATTCGGCCTCGGATGCCGGGGTGACGGTCGATCTGGTGGCCGGCACCGGTGTTGGCGGCGATGCCCAGGGCGACACGCTGGCGACCGTGGAAAACATCACCGGCTCGGCCTTCAACGACCATCTTTACGGCGACGCCGGCGTGAATGCGCTCGCCGGCGGGGCGGGTGACGACACGCTCCGCGGCGGGGCCGGGGCCGATGTGCTCGACGGCGGCGACGGCTCGGACTTCGCCAACTACCAGGGCTCGGCCGAGGCGGTGACCGTGAACCTGCTGGCCGGCACCGCCTCGGGCGGCGACGCGGCGGGCGACACGCTGACCGGCATCGAGAATCTCTACGGGTCCAGCTTCGACGACCAACTGACCGGCGACAACGCCCGCAACATCATCGGCGGCGAGCTCGGCAACGATATCCTCGCCGGTAATGGCGGGGACGATTCCCTGTCGGGAGAGGCCGGCGACGATCGGCTCGAAGGCGGCGGCGGCAACGACCGGCTCGTTGGCGGCGACGGCATCGACAACCTCCAGGGCGGCGCTGGCGACGATTCCATCGATGCCGGAGTGGGGAACGACACGATCGACGGCGGGGCCGGCAACGATTCGATCCGTGGCGGCGAGGGCGCCGACCAGATCGACGGCGGTGGCGGCAACGACTTCATCGAAGCGGGCGGCGGCGGCGACGTCGTCAATGGCGGCAACGGCATCGACACGGCCAGCTACGCCGGCTCGGCCACGGCGGTCCAGGTCTCGCTCGCCCTCGGGATCGGCACCGGCGGCGATGTGGACGGCGACATCCTGGTCAATGTCGAGCAGCTGCTGGGCTCGGCCCATGACGACCTGCTGATCGGCGACGCGAACGCCAACACGCTGTGGGGCATGGCCGGCGACGACCGGATCAACGGCGGCGGCGGGGCCGATGTGCTGAAGGGCGGGGCGGGTAATGACAGCTTCGTCTACACCGCCCTGTCCGACAGCACCGTGGCCGGTTCGGGCAAGGACACCATCGCCGACTTCACGGCCGGCGACCGCATCGACCTGTCCGGCATCGACGCCGACGGCAATTCGGCCAATGGCGACACCGCCTTCAGCTTCGGCTCCGGCGGCTTCACCGGCACGGCGGGCGAGGTTCGGGTGGTCGATTTCGGCGATGGCCGCCAGGGCGTCTATCTCGACGCCAATGGCGACAAGAGCCCGGATTCGATCATCACCGTCTATGCCGACCACGCCCTGACCGCGGCAGATTTCCTGCTGTAGCCGGCACGGCCGGGGCGGGCGCTCAGCCCGCCTTGGCCAGCGGGGCTGCGGTGAGGTCCTGGGCCCTGGCCTCGAAGGCCTTGCCCCAATGCGACATGGCGCCGACCGCGTCGTTCAGCGTCAGGCCGAACTCGGTGACCGAATACTCCACCCGCGGCGGCACCTCGGCGAACACCTCGCGGCGAACGATGCCGTCCGCCTCCATCTCGCGCAGCTGCAGGGTCAGGATCCGTTCGCTGATCCCCGGCAGCAGCCGCCGCAACTCGCCGAATCGGCGCCGGCCGAGATGCAGCTCCCACAGGATGTCGGTCTTCCACTTGCCGCCGATC
This sequence comes from Inquilinus sp. YAF38, assembly GCF_052113205.1. Lineage (NCBI taxonomy): Bacteria > Pseudomonadati > Pseudomonadota > Alphaproteobacteria > Rhodospirillales > Rhodospirillaceae > Inquilinus > Inquilinus sp. YAF38. The sequence continues at coordinate 137,310 of NZ_JBFRCU010000006.1, forward strand.
ACCGCCAGGGCGGTGCTCCAGCCGCAGCCATCGTTCCGAGATGTCTTCATTTCCGCAATACTTACATTGATGTGCGTCTCTAATAATATTGTCAGTACTTGATCACAGTCAAGTTGTTCGTAGATTTCGGGTCATCAGGGCCGGTTTGAGATTTCGGAGACAGGCCCATCATCCGGAGACTTCGCGTGAAATCAGAGATCTCGGTCATCGGCACGGGGCGGATGGGGTCCGCCCTGGTCCGCGCCCTGCTGCAGCAGGGCCATCCGACCCATGTCTGGAACCGCACGGCGGAGCGGACCGCGCCGCTGCTGGCCCTCGGCGCCCGGGCTGCGGAGACGGTCGTGGCAGCAGTGGAGGCCGCGCAGATCGTCATCGTCAACGTCTCGGACTACGCCGCCGCCGACCGGCTGCTGCGGGTGCCGCAGGTCGAGGCGGCGCTGCGCGGCCGGCTGCTGCTGCAGCTGACCTCCGGCTCGCCGGGCCAGGCGCGCGAGGCCGCGTCCTGGGCGGCGCGGCACGGCATCGACACTCTCGACGGCGCCATCATGGCGACGCCGAACTTCATCGGCGAGCCCGGCGCCACCATCCTCTATTCCGGCCYGAGCGCGCTGTTCGAGCGACACCTGGCGGTGCTGCGCGTGCTCGGCGGCAACCCGCAGCATGTCGGCGAAGATTCGGGCCACGCCTCGGCGCTCGACGCCGCCCTGCTGGTGCAGATGTGGGGGGCACTGTTCGGCGCGCTGCAGGGCATCGCGGTCTGCGCCGCGGAAAACATCCCGCTCGCGGCCTATGAGGCGCAGCTGCAGGCGTTCAAGCCGGTGGTCGATTTGGCGGTGGCCGATGTCGTCGCCCGGGTCCGGACGGGCCGCCAGGCCGGGGACGAAGCGACCCTGGCCACGGTCGCGGCCCATCACGGCGCCTTCCGCCAACTGCTGGAGCTGTGCCGCGAGCGCGGCCTGGACCGGACGGTGCCGGACGCCTTCGACCGGGTGTTCCGGGCGGCGATCGCCGCCGGGCACGCGCCGGACGATTTCGCCGTGCTCAGCCGGTATATTGGCTAGGACAGGGAGGCGGGCATGGACGACCGACAGGAAGAGACCAGGGTCGCGGCCTGCGCCTGCGGCGGCTTGCGGCTGACCCTCGCCGGCCCGCCGCTCGGCATCTATGCCTGCTGCTGCCTGGAGTGCCAGCGCGCCACCGGCAGCGCCTTCGCCGTCCGGGCCCGCTTCGCCGGCGACGCGGTCGTGTCGATCGAGGGCGAGCACCGGCAATGGCGCCGCGGCAGCGAGGCCCGCCGCTGGCTCGAGCACTGCTTCTGCCCCGCCTGCGGCGGCCTGGTGTTCATGCGCAGCGAGGCCGCGCCCGACATGCTCGCCGTCTCGGTCGGCTGCTTCGCCGACCCGGGCTTCGGTGCTCCGGCCACGGCCTATTGGACCTCGCGCAAGCCCGGCTGGTGCGCGCTGTCGGGCGCCCGCGAGATCGCCTGGCAATAGGGGCGCGCTCGTGCGTCTCGAGTGCGACCAGCCCGCCCGCAATTGACCGCATTCGACCCTAAGGCGACCTTCGGCCTGAGGCGCTTGACGACGCGATTCGGACCTAGACAGGAACTTACCTGATCACCGAAAATTCGTAGCGGTCTTGATCGCGGAAGAACAGATACTCATTCTCCAGGTCTAATGTTCCTCCCGGATTGCGAAAGACGACACGGCAGGATCTGATGGTCAATGGAGCGAAGGTGCACATCGCATCGCCTTCGATTCTGCTGACGCCTTCGACCGACTGCGTGCCGATGGTCGCGCTGAACGACCCGTCGATGGTGGTCGTCCGCCGATACGGGTTGACCGCCGGGACGACCTCGCGCCCCCGGATCCCATGGCCGAAAAGCAGCGCCTTGATTTCCGAGCCGGAGAGCCGGTCTTTCGACTTCGGATCGAAGCCGAAGGGCAGGTCCGGCACGCCCGCCTTGCGCAGGCCGTCGAGAACCCGGTCGAGATCCGCATAGCTCTTGAATGGAAGGTCCTGAATTGCCGCCAACCCGGTGAACTCGGCATAATTCAACGCCATTAAATAGGGCTTGATCTTCTCCCTGGCGGAGGCGGCATTTGCCGCGTGGCCGAGATGCCCCTCGGCCGCTATCAGCAACTCCAGACCCAAATACTTGTCCCGGACATCGGTGTCGTTTCCGATGCGAAAGTCGATCCTTTCCAAGGACGCGACAGCCTCTTCGAAACGGCTGAGGGAAAAGTAGGACAGCCCAGCCAAGTAATGGCGCCAGGTTGTCCAGTTGGGATCGATGCGCGCTGCGGCACTCAAGAAACCAAGTCCGTCCGCGGCCCGCCCGTTCAATGTCAGCGCGTAGCTCATTTCGTGATAGGCGTAGGGGTCGCTGGAATCGAGGGCGATCGCCCGCTCGGCCGCGACGATTGCTTCGTCGGATTTCTGCTGTGGAAGCAGTCGGTCGGCGAGAAGCTGGTAGTAGCCCGGTGAGGGATGCCTGGCCGCGTCCTCCAAATAGTCGTTGCTCTTGGCGGCGGTTTCGTCTCCCGAAAGCGACAAAGCGTTCTCGAAAGAACCCACGCCAGATGCGGTCCAATAGGCCCAGGAGAGCTCGGCAATGGCCGCGCCGAAGTCCGGGTCGAGCGCGACGGCCTGCTCGAACTGCTCGACGGCCTTGGCAAGGTCCTTCGGTTCGCCGCGATGCTCGAGCTCGACGCCCCGGAGATATGCCTCATAGGCCGCGGGATTGCTCGTGCCGCCTGCGATTTGCGCGGCGCGTTGGCCCGCGATCAGACGCAGTTTCAAGGATGTGGCGATCTGACTGACGATCTTGTCCTGAAAATCGAACACATCCGCCCAGGCACCGTCATAGCGCTCCGCCCATAGGTGTCCGCCGGTCGTGGTGTCGATGAGCTGGGCGCTGATGCGCATATCATCGCCGGCGCGGCGGACACTGCCCTCCAAGAGGTAGCGAACGCCCAACTCCGAGGCGATCTGTGCTGGCGGGACGTCCCTGCCCTTGTAAGTGAATGCTGCGTTTCGCGAGACGACGAACAGACCTGTGAGACGGGCGAGATCGGTGGTCAGGTCCTCCGTGATGCCATCGGCGAGATAGCCTTGCTCCTTGTCATCGCTGAGATTGTCGAAGGGCAGCACGACCAGCGACGGCCGGTCATCGGCCGCGGCGACATTCTGCTTGGCCGCCGGCTCGGACGCCGGCGCCCAGAGTCGCCACCATGCTGTTGCGGCGGTTAGCGCCAGGAAAACCAGCACGAATGCCCCGGCCAAAGTGCGCCATGACCGTGGGCGTTTTCGCGCGCCAATGGTCCTGCCGGCCGCCATCGGGTCGGTGACCACGCGATAGACGCGCACGGGCTCGGCGATGCTCTTCAGTTTCCTCTCGCCGAGGGAGGCGTATCCGACAGGAACCTTCGCCTTGACCTGATCATACGCGGTGCCTGAGATGGCGATACCGCCGGCCTCAGCGAGGGATTGAATCCGATCGGCGATGTTTACGCCATCGCCGTGGATGTCTTCACCCTCGACAATGATGTCACCGAGGTTGATCCCCACGCGAAAATCAATGCGGTGCTCCGGGCGTGCGACGGCGTTTCGATCGGCTTTGCCCTGCTGGATCTCCAGGGCACAGCGCAGTGCTTCGACGACGCTCTGGAATTCCGCGAGGATTCCGTCGCCCATCGTCTTGATCAGGCGTCCGTGATGGGCAGCGAATTTGGGCTCGAACACCTCTTTCAGGTCGGACTGAAAGCGGGCACGGGTCCCCTCCTCGTCGATCTGGCTCAACCGGCCATAGCCGACGACATCGGCGATCAACACGGCGGCGAGCCGACGATCCATGCACGGCGCCTCGTTGCGCTCGGGCCCGAAGTCTAGGCGGAACCAAACCTCAATGCCACCGGTCTCCGTCCAGCCGCAGCGCGCACCGAGCACCGAGCGAAGGGACACCCATTGTCCGGTTCTCGTTTGCAAAGCGGCTGTTTGTCCTCAGCGGCCGGAGAGTCCGGTTTCCGCCCTTTGCCGACTTCGGCGAGCTCCAGCAGACCCCGCCATACCCTACCGTCATCGCGAGCCCCGCAGGGGCGTGGCGATCCAGCTTGGCGCCACCCGCACCGGCTCGACGCGTTGTACATGCAACGTTCATTGCGTTAACCGTCGAATCTCGTTCATGATACGTTCCATGGAGCCCGCATCAGCAGATCTCGACGTCCAGGCCTTCTGCCGCAGCCTCGCGCTGCAGCAGATCCAGATGCTCACGCGCCTGGCCGAGATCGCCATGCAGCTGGCCGAGGGCGAGGGAACCCGCGCCGTCGCCGCCCAGGCCCGCGCCGCACAGCCCAAGRCCGACGAGGYCGCGGTGCAGGCGGCCCGKGCCGAGGCGCAGGAGGCCGGGCTGGCCTTCAACCGCTTCTCCCGCACCGTGCAGCGCTCCCTGGCGCTGCGCGCCCGTGCCGCCGACACCCTGTGCGCCCGCGAGAAAACCCAGGCCGCCGAGCGCGAGGCCRCCCGCGARGCCCGCCGTGACGCTCAGCGCTACCAGGTCGAGGARACCCTGCACGCGGTCATCTGGCAAGAGATCAGGGATCCCCGCCGCGCCGCCGCCCTCCAGGATGAGCT